>NZ_JBXVPZ010000142.1:0-21204 GCF_057961495.1 Streptomyces sp. P5F9
ACCTGGTTCACCCGGCCCCCGCCCCCGTGACCCGCGCGTACTGCTCCCGCACCTCCCGGTACCGCAGCAGCTCCGCGGCCAGCGGGTCGAGCACCCGGGCCCGTCCGCATCCCGCCGCCGCCTCGCGCAAGCGGCGTTCCGCGTCGAGGCCGTAGCGCCGGGCGGGGCCGCGGGCCGCCATCCGGCAGCTCCACTCGACGAGCGGGCCGCCGATGATGCCGGCCACCATCAGCAGCACCGGCACGCCCAGGTTCGGTGCCATGAAGCCGATGATCTGGCCCACCAGCCAGAGCCCGCCGACGACTTGGAGGATCGTCATGGACGCCTGTGCCAGGACGGCCGCGGGCCACCAGCCCGGCCGCGGCGGCCGCCCCACGGGCAGCCCGGCCCGCGCCGCCAGCTCGTCCAGCGCCTCGGGCAGTCCCTGCGACCCGCGTACGGCCGCCTCGCGCACCGCCTGCGCCCACGGCGCCGGGAGCCCGCCGGAGGCCCGGTCGGCGACCGTGCGGACCGCCTGTTCGACGCGCTGGCGTGCCGTGGCCTCCTCGTCCGCCTGTGCGCGGATCGGCAGTCGGCCGGTGGTGGGTTCGCGCCGGTCGTTGTACCAGCGCCACAGCCGCAGCCAGGGCGTGCCGCAGGCGCGGTTGGCGTTGCGCAGCCAGGCGCGTTCGGCGGCCTCGCCCGCCGCGGTGGCGCCCACCGAGTCCGCGAGCCGCGCGGCGAACTCGTCCCGGGCCTCCTCGCTGAGCCCGGTGCGCCGCCCGGTGGCGTAGACGGGCCGCAGTCGCCACGCGGCGGCGTCGACATCGGCTGAAATTCGCCGTGCCGCGGCTCCACGATCCGTCACGAACTGGCCCAGAACCTCCCGCAGTTCGGGGATGCCGTCCCCGGTGAGCGCGGACAGGGAGAGCACGGTCGCGCCGGGTTCGCCGTACTCCCCCAGGGCGATGCCGTCCTCGTCGAGGAGCCGGCGCAGGTCGTCGAGAACCTGGTCGGCGGCCTCTCCGGGGAGGCGGTCGATCTGGTTGAGGACGACGAACATGACCTCCGCGTGGCCCGCCATCGGCCGCAGATAGCGCTCGTGGAGGATCGCGTCGGCGTACTTCTCCGGGTCGACGACCCAGATGACCGCGTCGACGAGTGCCAGCACCCGGTCCACCTGTTCGCGGTGCGCGACGGCCGCCGAGTCGTGGTCGGGCAGGTCCACCAGGACGAGCCCGCGCAACTGGGCCTCCATCTCGGCGCTCTGAAGGGGGCGTCGGCGCAGCCGTCCCGGGATGCCGAGCCGGTCGATGAGGGTGGCCGCGCCGTCGCTCCAGCTGCATGCGATGGGCGCGGCGGTGGTGGGCCGTCGTACGCCCGTCTCCGAAATTGCCACTCCGGCAAGGGCGTTGAAGAGCTGCGACTTGCCGCTGCCGGTGGCGCCCGCGATGGCGACCACGGTGTGCTGCCCGGAGAGCCTGCGCCGCGCCGCCGCCTCGTCGAGCACCCGCCCCGCCTCGGCAAGGGTCCCGCTGTCGAGCCGGGTGCGGGAGAGCCCCACGAGTTCGCGCAGCGCGTCGAGACGGGACCGTAGCGGCCCGTCGTACGCCAACGGGGCCGGTACGTGGGCGGCTTGGGCGGCGTGCGCGCTGTGCGCGGCCTGCGCGCGGGAGGCCCTGATCTCCACGGCGGCGGCCTGCTGCGCCGCGGTGGTCTCGTTGACCCGCCGCGCGATCAGCCCGTCGTCCCAGGAACCGGTCGATTCCTCGGGGTCGGTCGGGTCTGCGGACGCCTTGGATTCCGTACGGCCTGAGGTGTCGGCGTCGGCCCGCACGCGCGCGTGGTCGTCGGCGCCCTCCGGGGCACTGGACTTCTCCGCGTCGTCTACGGGGAGGCTGTCCGCGGGAGTCGCCTCTGGATCGCCCGCTACGGGGGAGGCGTTCTCGGGGTGCTCGTCCTGGGCGGCGACCGCGTCCCCGGTGTGCGTGACGTGGTCCATCTCGTCCGTGTGGTCCTGGTCAGTGACGGCAGTCACCGGTCACCTCTCCTTCTGCAGTACGGACAGCGCGGCGATGAGTTCGGCCTGGGGTTCGGGGTGCACCTCAAGGGCGTCGAGCGGGGCGAGCCGCCGTTCGCGCTCGGTGTGCACGACCCGGTCCAGATGGTCGTTGAGCAGCCGTCCGGCGCGGTCGCGCAGCCGCAGCGCGCCGTGGGCGCCGATCCGCTCGGCGAGCCCCTCGCCCGCGGACCGTGCCCTGCGGCCGCCCAGGAGCGCGGTGGCGACCAGGGCGGCGACGACCTCGGGATCGGGCGCGATGCTCCGGTCGAGGTCGGCCACCTCCTCCTCGGCGTACTCCTCCAGCTCGCGCCGCCACCGCCGTACGGCCATCCCGATGCGGTGCTCGGCGCTCTCCAGCGACGGATCGCGTTCGGTGAGCTCCCGGGCGCCCGCGGCCGGTTCGCGGCGCCAGGCGTCGTCCACGCGCTCGTCGGCGGCCGTGACGGCGCACAGCAGCAGTGCGGCGAGGCTCTCCGCGAGGGCGTCGAGAAGTTCGCCGGCGGAGCAGTCGAGCGGGAAGGCGCGCCAGCGCTTCAACGCGTCCCCGGCGAGCACGGCCCCGGCCTGCAACCGCCCCCGCACACGCGCGTGCTCGCTGTCGTACGCCCCGTCGACGGCGGCCGTGAGCCGGAGCGCGGCCGCGTACTGGGCGGCGGCGGCGCTGGCCAGTTCGGGCATCCGCGACTTGAGCGAGTCGAGGACGCCGTAGGCCGTGCGCGCCATCGACTGGTGCCGGGCGCCCGGGTCCTGGGCCTGCTGCACGAGCCAGCTGCGCAGTGTCGCCACGGCGCTGGCCGGGAGCAGCCCGCCGCCCCAGGCGGATTCGGGGAGTTCGGGCACCGTGAAGCGGGGGACGTCGCCGAGGCCGGCCTTGGCGAGCAGGGCGCCGTACTGCCGCGACACCTCGGACACCACCTGGTGGGGCACCCGGTCGAGGACGGTGACCAGGGTCGCGTTGTGCTCCTTGGCCGTGCGCAGCAGATGCCAGGGCACGGCGTCGGCGTAGCGGGCGGCCGTGGTGACCATGACCCAGATGTCGGCCGCGCAGATCAGTTCGGCGGCCAGCACCCGGTTGTCGGCCACCAGGGAGTCGATGTCGGGCGCGTCCAGGAGGGCGACTCCGCGCGGGAGGGTGTCGGCGGTCTCGATCCGCAGCACACGCATACCGTCCTCACCGGGGAGGAGCAATTCGTCCCCCGGGTCCTGATGGGGCACCCACACGCGCGTGAGGTCGGGCAGCACCCGCATGCCGCTGAACCAGTGATGGTCCTCCGGGTGGCAGACGAGCACCGGTGTGCGGGTCGTCGGCCGCAGCACGCCGGCCTCGCTGACCCGGCGCCCGACAAGGGAGTTGACGAGCGTCGACTTCCCCGCACCGGTGGAGCCGCCGACCACGGCCAGCAGCGGTGCTTCGGGTTCTTTCAGGCGGGGCACCAGATAGTCGTCGAGCTGGGCGAGCAGTTCATCGCGATTGGCACGCGCGCGTGGAGCCCCCGCCAGGGGCAGCGGGAAGCGTGCGGCGGCGACACGGTCGCGCAGGGCGGAGAGTGCGTCGAGCAGCTGAGGCCGTACGTCCAAGGTCACCACATGTGAAGAATGCCCAATTTTGGGGGAATTCTGAAGCATATGAGCATGTCTGCGCGCCGACGGAACACAACGGACGGAAGGGATGACTGGGGCATGGGCACAGTCCAGGCATAACGAGTGCACAACACCCGTGGCCCGGGGCACCAAAAGCGATGCACGATTCGTACCTGCCTGCGATTATCAGGACCGCTTCACTGAACCTCCACATCGAGCCACGGAGGGGAAGGAACAGGGACAAGGACCCGGGAGCCCTATCCTTGTCCCCGGCAACGTCACGGACCGGCCCACACCCGGGCACACCACGACCGAGGCCACACACCCGGCCCCCGTAGCTCAGTGGATAGAGCAGGCGCCTTCTAAGCGCTTGGCCGCAGGTTCGAGTCCTGCCGGGGGCGCCCAGCTACACCCCGCGTTTACCCAGTTCAGGCGGACTTCACCAGCTTCCCGCACCCCTTCCTTCGACGGGCGCCCCCAACTCCACGCGTGTCGGGCCGGGGTGACGACGAGCCACCTCCGCGCGCTCGGCCGGACGGGCTCAGGGCATCACAGCCGGCAGGCGTGCATGGCGGTGGTCAGGATCGCCCGCGCCCCCAGCTCGTACAGGCCGTCCATGATCCGCTGTGCCTCCTTCCCCGGGACCATCGCGCGGACGGCCACCCAGCCGTCCGTGTGCAGCGGCGACACGGTCGGCGACTCCAGCCCCGGGGTGAGGGCGATCGCCCGCTCCAGCTGTCCGGCGCGGCAGTGGTAGTCCATCATCACGTAGGCACGGGCGATGAGGACGCCCTGGAGGCGGCGGACGAACTGCCGTACGGACGGGTCGGAGGCGTCCGCGCCGGCGCGGCGGACGACGACCGCCTCGGACGTCGTGATCGGTTCGCCGACGACCTCCAGGCCCGCGTTGCGCAGGCTCGCACCGGTCTCGACGACGTCGGCGATCACCTGGGCGACACCGAGTTCGATCGCCGTCTCCACGGCTCCGTCGAGATGGACGACGGAGGCGACCACCCCCTGGTCGGCCAGGTGCTTGGCGACGATGCCCTCGTACGAGGTGGCGATGGTCAGACCGTCGAAGTCGGCGATCTCCCGCGCGGTGCCCGGCCGGGCCGCGTACCGGAAGGTCGAGCGGGCGAAGCCGAGCGGCAGGATCTCCTCGGCGTTGGTGCCCGAGTCCAGCAGCAGGTCGCGGCCGGTGATGCCGAGGTCCAGCCGGCCGGACGAGACGTAGATCGCGATGTCCCGGGGCCGGAGGTAGAAGAACTCGACGTCGTTCCCGGGGTCGACGAGGACCAGCTGTTTGCCGTCCTTGCGCTGTTGATAGCCGGCCTCGTGCAGGATCTGGGCGGCGGGCCCGGACAGGGAGCCCTTGTTGGGGACGGCGATACGCAGCATGGGCCGGTCTCCTTCAGGTGAAAACGGCGGACGAGGGACAACGGGGGCGAGGGACGGGCGGAGCTAACCGCCGAGGGTCAGTACCGCCGACGACTCCGCGCCGCTGGACGCGTTGATCGCCGACCCGGGCCGCACCGGGGCCTGGCGCATGAAGACGCCGGCGAAACGGCCGCCGAACACCAGCGGTGCCAGCACCACTTCACGCCCGCCGGACGGCCCGACGCCCGGCAGACCGACCACGGACGGCCGCACCCGCTCCTGCAGCACATGGCGCTCGCGCGGGTCCGCGAGCCGTTCCCGCAGCTCCGCGGCCCAGGACCGGTCGTCCTCGGCCAGGAAACCGAAGGCCAAATCCTTGCCGCCGTAGGCCGAGGCGGGCTTGCAGAGCAGCCGCCCGCGTCCCTCGACCGCGCGGTCGAGGGTCTCCGGCCGCAACCGGAAGGTCACCGGCACGTACGCCCGGACGAGGGCCTGTTCCTCGTCGGTCAACAGGCCCTGGAACCCGGGGTCGTGGAGCAGGGCCAGGTTCGCCTTGTTGTCGTGGAGCGCGGCGGCGGGCGAGCCGATGAAGTCCAGCTTGCCGGCCGTGTCGAGCTCCATCAGCGCACGGGTCAGCGCGGGCGGCACGAAGTTCTTCGTCTCGTGCCAGGTGTACGCGGTGAACACGGCGTCCACCCGCCTGCCCCGGAAGTGGGCCCCGTCGTCGGTGAGGTCCAGCTCGGTGATGAGCCCGCAGCTGATGTCGTGGCCCGCGGAGCGGATCATGTCGACGAAGAACCGGCGGCCGCCGTCGAGGTCCGCCGGGTTGGCGGTGGCCTCGAAGACGTGCAGCGGCCCGTCGCCGCGCGCCCGGGTGAGCCCGGCGAAGACGTCGAGCCACACCCGTGCCGTGTCGGGGCCGTCCAGCCGCAGTCCGCGCCCGGCCAGGAAGGCCGCGTACCGCGAGTCGCGGGTCGCGCCGGTGTACGGGGCGAGCGTGCTGAGTCCGCCCAGGGAGGCGGCCACGTTCAGCTCGACGAGCTTGAGTCCCTCGTCGGTGACGACCAGATCGGGCCGCATGAAGGCGGTGGCGACCCGGCGCAGCCGGGGCCGGTCCAGTGCCTCGGTCATCAGGGCCGCGTCCTCGTCCGGCAGGCCGAGGTAGCCGGCCCACGCCGCCAGGTCGTCCCCGAAGACGCGGCGCGGGAAGCCCGAGATCAGTTCGGCGAGCCGCACCCCGACCGTCTCGACCGTGCGTGCCGCTTCGGCGGTGAAGGCGTGCGGCGGGTACTGGTGCCGCCAGACGGGCCGGCGCAGCCGCTCGGTGAACCACTCGCGGTCGGTCTCGGCGGCGGGCGTCGCCGCGAACTCGTCCCAGGCCGCGAGGACGCGCGGCTCCAGCCAGGACCACGCGTCGGGCCCGGCCGTTTCGCCCTGGAGTGCCCCGGCCCGCGTGACGACCCCGCTCATGACAGCTTCCCGGCGGTCCGCAGCGCCGCGAGCACGGTGTTGACGGCCTCCGAGGACCTGTCCTCGCCGGTCGCCCGGTAGTGGTAGCTCAGCCCGCCCGGGTTCACCATGTTGACCTCGATGACGTAGGGGAACGCCAGGTCGATGCCCGAGTAGAAGATCCCGAGGTCCGTCATCCGCTTGCCCAGCGCGCGGACGAACTCGTCCTCCTCCGGGGTGAGTTCGAGCGCGGCGAAGCCCGCGCCCAGGGTGGCGTTGGACCGGTGGTCGTTCTCCGGGTGGAAGCGCAGGAACCCGGAGACGGGGACGTCGCCCGCGAGGATGACCCGCTTCTCGTTGGTACGGATGGTGGGGATGTACTCCTGGACCGCGGTGTGCCGCTTGGCCATGCCGATGACGTCACGGCCGTAACGCCCGTAGCGGGACGCCGCGTTGCCGGTGGCGTTGGCCAGCAGGGCCGAACGGTTGCGGTCGCCCTTGTTGACGACGAACACGTCCGCCCCGCAGCCGCCGTTGGTCGGCTTCACGACCCAGGAGCGGTCGCCGTCGGCCTCGACGAGCCTGTTGAGCTGGTCGAAGTCGTTCGAGACGTACGAGACCGGGAGATGCTCGGCGGGGACCACGGCACCGAGGTTGATCTTGGTGTTCAGGTAGAACAGCGCGGACGCGTCGTTGACGAACGGCACCCGCTGGTTGAGCAGCCACAGCAACTGGAAGGAGTCGGTACCCGACTCCGGGTGCGTGCCGGCCAGCACCCACACGAGGTCGAACTCCTCGGCGGACGCGTACGGCAGGCTCAGCTCGGGGAAGCTGCCGCCGCTGGTGAACTCCTCGCTCAGCCGCACCCGGTCGCAGACGACGACGGAGTCGTGCACGCACAGGGTGTCGATGTCACCGATGTGCACCTCGTGGCCCTCACGGTGCAGGGCACTGGGAATGATCGAGTGGTTGTTCAGCTCGAAGGTGGACGCCCCGGAGACCAGGACCAGGATCTTGTACGGCAACGGATGCACCTTGTTCTGTGAGTCGTGGGTCGGGCGGGCGGAGCGCGGGGTTCGGGCGGTCATGCGGGCTTCGAGCCCGCCGTGAGTGTCCGGACCGCTCGGGCGAGGTTGTTCTCCAGCTCCTCGCGGGTGTCTCCGGTGCCGACCACGAACGCGTGCCGGTCGCCCGACCTGCGGACCTCCGGCGGGGTCGCGCCCGCGGGCACGCTGATGTGCACCTCCGCGACGCCGGGCAGCGAGGCGACGAGTTCCGTGCTGATGCCGTGCAGCGGGACCATGCGGTCGAAGGTGACGTACCGGATGCCGGCGACCCGCCTGCGGGGTCCGGCCGGGAGCGGTTCGAGGCCGAGGACGGCGGCGATCATCTGGGCGAAGACGTCCTCGCCGAGGGCCAGGTCCAGCATGTCGCTGATGCGGTCGCCGCCGGGCCGCCCGTGCGACTCGATGAGCCGGGGTCCGGCCGCGGTCAGCATGACCTCGGTGTGCGAGGGCCCGTAGCGGTAGTCCACGGCGTCCAGCAGGGCGGAGACCAGCCCGGTGATCGCCTCCTCGGCCGCGGGGCCGAGCGTCACGGGCAGGGTGTGCCCGGTCTCCACGAAGTGCGGGGCGCCCGTGGTCGCCTTCTCGGTGACGGCCAGGACGCGGTGGCCCCCGGGCGAGGTGACCGCCTCGACGGAGTACTCGGTGCCGGCCAGGAACTCCTCGACCAGGTGGGGCGTGCTGAACTCCGCCGAGCCGGTCACGAAGTCCTCGGCCTCCGCACGGTCCGCCAGATACCGCACCCCCGAACTGCCCGTGCCGTCCACCGGCTTGACCACGCAGGGGAAGCCGATCCGTTCGGTCGCGGGCAGGATCTGGTCCCGGCCGGCGCACAGGGCGTGGGCGACCGGCGCCCCGGCCCGGTCGCCGACCACGGCCCGCAGCCGCGCCTTGTCCTTGAAGGCGGCCAGCGCACCGGGCGGGTTGCCGGGCCAGCCGAGCCGCTCGTTGACCACCGCGGCCGCCGCGCAGCCGAGTTCACCGAAGCCGAAACAGCTGACCGGCGCGGGCAGGTCCAACTCCCGTAGCAGCTCGACGAGTTCACCGGGATCCTCGATCCAGGAACTGCGCAGCGGCTCGCCGGGCGCGTTGTCCGGCAGCGGTGCGGTGGGGTCGCCGACGACGACCATCGCGCAGCCGAGCTTCACGGCCGCGTCGATGACCCGGTCCCGGGGATTGAGCAGGACCGCCGTCGGGATGCGGAGGTCGGTGTCCGGTGCGTCAGCCATGCTGGGCCCGCGCTTTCGGTAGAAGGAGACTGGTCAGCGCCGCGCAGAGGGAGAGGGAGACGAGCACCAGCCAGATGCCGCGCCCGCCGCTGAGGGACTGGAGCAGATAGCCGCCCATGCTGGAACCGAGCAGGCTGCCGACCGCGCCGACGGCGCTCATCGTGCCGAGGGCGAGTCCGGTACGGAGCGGCGAACTCGCCCTGACCGCCTGTTCGTCCAGGCTGGGCGAGATCAGCATCTCCGCGAAGGTGACCGGCAGGACGAACACGAACAGCGAGAACCAGCCGGTGAGCGGGATGAACACGGCGTAGGCGAGGGCGAACGCCAGGAAGCCGGCGAGCAGGAGGGTCCGTGCCTCGGCCCGGCGGAACACATGGCGCAGCAGGGTGTACTGGCACAGCACCACCAGTGCGCCGTTGACGACGAAGACGACCGAGATCGCGGCCGTGCTCCCCGTCGTCCGCTCGGCGGTGATGGGCATGACGACGTTGAGCTGGCTGTAGATCGCCCAGTACGCCACGCCGAGCAGACACAGCGGCAGCCACTGCCACGGTCCCCAGCCGTCACCGGCCGCGCGCGCCGCCGCGTCCTTGTCCGGGGTCCGCGGTCCGGGCGCCGCCCGTCGCACCGGGCGCACGGTCAGCCGTATGCCGAGCAGCAGGTGGGAGAGCACGCAGGCGCCCAGGATCCAGCCGAAGCCCAGCGGGTAGACGAGCGCGCCCAGCGCGGGTCCGGCCACCACACCGATGTTCACGAAGGTCGAACGCAGCGCGAGCATCTCGCGGGGTTCGACGCCGTCCTCGGTGACCAGCAGGGTCTTGACGGACAGGCCGAGCAGCGAGCCGCCGACGCCGATCGCCGCGATACCGGCGACGAGCGGCACGAGCCGGGTGCCGTCCGGGCCGCCCACCCCGAGACCGACGCCGAGCAGCAGATATCCCCCGATGCGCAGGGCGAAGCCCGCCGTCAGCACCGACCGGGTGCCGAACCTGTCCACGATCAGCCCGGACACCAGCGAGAAACCCTGGCCGCAGAAGGCGAGCAGTCCGACGAGGAACCCCGTCCGGGCCGCCGGCACGCCCTGTGCGGTGAACTCCAGCGCCAGCAGCGGCAGGAACATGAACGTCGTCAGACCGGTGAGCAGCACCGTCGTGAGCAGGACGCGTCCGGCCGGCGACATCCGGCGCCAGGTGTTCATGACGCCTCGTCCCCCGGGCCGCCGTCGTCCAGGTCCTCCAGGTGGGACATCAGCCAGGCCTCGGTCACCAGCAGCCGCTCCTCCACCTGCTCCGCGTCGGCGCCGGCGACGATCACGAAGCACAGGTGCGAGGTGCTGTTCTGGGCCACGGCGCCGGGCGCGAGCCCCTCGTTGACCTGGTACTCCCGCACCCACGCGAAAGGCGGCCGGCCCGGAGCACGGACCGGCCGGCCCTGTGGCAGCACGGAGACCGAGCCGTGCACCTCGGCGGGCGGGCCGGCGGGCGGCGCCTCGACGGGCAGTCCGACCGAGTGGCGCAGCCAGGCGGAGTGGAGGTCGACGCCGTAGGTGGCGCGGGTGAGCGCGGGAATGCGGTTGCCGCCGACCCGGGAGGCGATCTCGCAGAGCACCAGCTCGTCGTCCGGGGTGTGGAACACCTCAAGGTGGTACGCGCCGGCCTCCGGTGTGTCGAAGGCCGCCAGCACCCGGTCGAGGAACTCCTCCAGGCGCCGGGCGAGCGGATCGCCGGGGCGCAGCTGCACCGAGCCGTTGTTCTCCCCGGAGAAGACCCCGAGGCAGCTGCGCAGATAGCGGGAGGCGGTCACGAACCGGTAGCCGGGGGCCAGCACTGCGTCGACGTGGCACATCCGGCCCTCGACGAACTCCTCGGCCAGCAGGTCGTCCCGCCAGTGCCGGCGGCTGAACGCGGTCAGGTCGTCCTCGTCGCGCAGGACGACGATGTCGCGCGAGCCACCCTGCTTCACCGGCTTGACGACGACCGGGAAGCCGTTCTCCCCGATGAACCCGGTGAGGTCGCTGAACGTCTCCAGGCGGGCGAAGCGCGGGACGCGCACGGCGGCGCCGGCGACCCGCTTCATCACCGCCTTGTCCCGGAAGGACAGCGCGCTCGCCGCCGACTGGCCCGGGATGCCCAGGTCCGCGCGGATCCGGGCGGCGCGCTCCAGGTCGTACTCGTTGTCCGTGACGAGGTGGGTGAACGGCTGCTCCGCTGCGAGCCGGCGGATCGTCAGCTCCGGGTACGGGACGAACTCGCAGTCGGGTACGTACTCGTAGCGCGCGAAGCCCTCGGTGTTCTTCAGCTCGTTGTGGCTGAACACGTGGAGCCGGTCCGCCACTTCGGCGAGCATCTCGGCGTAGTCGTGCTGGGGGCCGTAGTTGATGACGGCGATCCGGCTCATGCGGCGTTCCTCGGGGAGCTCGGGACGACCGGGACGACCGGCAGATCGTCCTGGACGTCGTACGGCCTGCGGGCCCAGTGCATCGTGGACCAGGGGCCCGTCATCCGGGACAGGTCGGAAATGGTCCGCGGCCGGTACTCGGGGTCCTGGACGAGCGGGCCGTCGGGCGGGAAGACCCGGTCGACGTAGCGGTGTCCGGGGTCGGCGGCGAGGAAGACGACGGGGCCGCCGTCCGGCTCCTGCCGGCGGATGTGCCGGGAGACCTGCCATCCGGCGCCCGCGGAGAGCCCGGCGAAGACACCGGTGGTGGACAGCAGATGGCGGCAGCCGGCCGCGGAGACGTCGAAGTTGATCCAGTGCATGTCGTCGTAGGCGGTGTAGTCGATGTTGGCGAAGCGGATTCCGCTGCCGATGCCGGCGATGATGAAACCGTCCAGCGGTATGGCCTCCGAGCCGAAGGAGCGGCTGCCGAAGGGCTGGATCCCGGCCACCCGGACATCGCTGCTCGACGCCCGCAGATAGCGGCTCATCGCACTGGTCGACGCCCCGGTGCCGACCCCGCCGACCAGCGTGACGCCCGCCGACCCCAGCTCCTTGACCAGGGTGTTCGCGACGCTCTCGTAGCCGATGTAGTGGACGTCGTCGTGGTACTGCTGCATCCAGTACGCGTCCGGGTTCTCCTCCAGGTACGTGTGGACCAGCCGGACCCGGGTCTCCTGGTCGTGCTGGAGGCCGTCGTCACCGGAGGAGGGCACCTGGGTGTAGGTGGCCCCGAGGTACTTGAGCTGGGTGCGGATGGCCGCGTCGACCGCCACGGAGGCGAAGATGTGGCACTTCAGGCCGAACTCACGGCAGACGAGTGCGAGCGCGTGCCCGTAGATACCGCTGGAGCTGTCCACCACGGTCTGCCCCGGGCGGACGACCTCACGGTCCAGCAGGTCCCTGACCGCGGCGCGGACCGAGGTGACCTTCATGACCTCGAACCGCAGCACATGGATGCCGTTCCCCAGGTCGATGAGGTCGGGCTCCGCCAGTTTCTCGGCGAATGATCTGTACAACGCTCTCTCCTGCCCTTCTGCTGCCCCCGCGTCGACACCGTGCGGACGACGACCTACGAAGAGGTCTAGGGGAGGCGGGTCCCGGCGCCCTACCGGCCCGGTCCCGGCGCGTTCCCGTTCGGATCCCGGAGTGTTTCGGGACCGGACCGGGAGGGTTCCCGGAATGGCCCTGCCGAGGATCTCCGGCATGACGACATCCGAATCCGGGGTATCCGGCGTGATAGCAGGACCCCGCCTGCCCGAACCCGTGCCGCTCGTCTCCGAGGCGGTGCTGGAACACGCCCGCCGCCATCCGGAGCGCACAGCGCTGATCTGCGGCGAAGAGCGAGTCAGCTACCGCGAACTGGCGGCCGGGGCCGCCGCCGTCGCGCGCGCGATCGCCGCGGACGAGGAGTGCGCGGCCTCCCGCAGAATCGGCGTCGTCTCGCACCGCACGGTGGGAGCCGCCGTCCATGCCCTGGGCATCTGGCTGTCCGGACGCTCGTTCGTCTTCCTCGATCCGGCGGCGCCGCACCGCGCCGCCGAGCACATCCGGCGCACCGCCGGGCTGTCGGTGGTCGTCGACCCGCGCGAGTGGCCGGCCGGGCCCGCAGGGACCGCCCCGGCCGCGTCGTACCCGCCGGACGCGGAGGCGTACGTCCTGTTCACCTCCGGCAGCAGCGGCCGGCCGAAGGGCGTCTCCGTCTCGCTGCGGAACCTGGCGCACTCCAACGCCGCCCGGCTCGCGCTGTACGACGGCTTCGGCACCCCGGTCTTCCTGCTGCTGTCCCCGTTCCACTTCGACTCCTCGATGGCGGGGCTCTGGGGCACCCTCGCGGCCGGCGGCACCCTCGTCGTCGCCGACGAGGACGAACGGCGCGTCCCCCAGGCCGTCCTCGGCCTGATCGCACGGCACCGGGTCACCCACACCCTGACCGTCCCCGGCTTCCACACGGAGCTGCTGCACACGCTGCGCGAGGACGAGCGGCACACGGCCGGGGCGGCCTCGCTGCGGCTGGTGACCAGCGCCGGCGAGGCGCTGCCGCAGAGCGTCGTCGACCAGCACTTCGCGCTGCTGCCCGGCGTGGCCCTCAGCAACGAGTACGGCCCCACCGAGTGCACCGTCTGGTCCACCGCCCGGATCTACGAGAAGCCCGGGCCCACCGGCATCGGCTTCCCGATCCCCGGCACCTCGCTGCGGCTGCTCGACGACCGGCTGCGGCCGGTACCGGCCGGCACGGTGGGGCAGATCGCCGTATCCGGCCCGGGAGTCGCCCGGGGCTACGTCGGCGACGAACGGCAGACGGCGGCGAAGTTCGTCGACCTGCCCGCCGGGCCGGCGGCCGGTCCGCCCGTACGCGCCTACCTCACCGGGGACCTCGGCCGGTGGTCCGACGAGGACGGCCTTGAGTTCGTCGGGCGGCTGGACAACGAGGTGAAGATCCGCGGCGTGCGCGTGCACCTGGAGACGCTGGAGGAGGCGCTGACAGCGCACCCCGGCGTCCGGGCCGCCGCGGTGGCGTACGACGCGGAGAACGCCGTCTGCCACGCCTTCGTGGTCGCGGAACCCGGCGCCGAGCCGGCCGCCGCCTCGATCCGCGGCTTCCTGGAGACGGAACTCGGCGCCGCCGTGGTCCCCGACCGGATCGTCTTCACCACGGCCCTGCCGCGCACCGCCCACGACAAGACCGACCGGGCCGCGCTGCTGGCCGCCACGGCCCCGCCCGCGGAACGGGAGCGGGAGCACATACCGGAGCGGGCCGCCCGGCCGCCGGAGGACGGCGCCCTCGCCGACCACATCGCCCGCGTCTGGGAGAAGGTCCTCGGCGTACCGGTGGCCTCTTCCGAGCAGGACACGTTCTTCTCGCTCGGCGGCAACTCACTGACCGTGATCCGGCTCTCCCGGGCACTGGGCGAACTGGCCGGCCGCCCGGTCGGAGTCAAGAACGTCTATCGCTGCGGCACGATCCCCCAGCAGGTGGATCTGTTGTCGCGGCTCTGAGCGACGGGGTTCCCATGTCCGCGTACATCAGACCCGGCAGGCCCCTGCCCAGCGGCCCCGCCCATGCCGATGCCGATACCGGCTCAGGCTCCGTGCTCTGCTTCCCGCACGCGGGCGGCTGCGCCTCGTTCTTCCGGTCGTGGCAGCCTCTGCTGCCCACGGCCCGGGTGCACGCCGTGCAGTACCCCGGGCGCGAGGACCGGTTCGCGGAGCCCGCGCCCGAGAGCCTGTCCGCCCTCGCCCGCGCGGTGACGGACGAGATCCTGGCCCGCGACGAGCGGTACTCCCTGCTGTTCGGGCACAGCATGGGCGCGTACGTCGCCTTCGAGGTGGACCGTCTGCTGCGCGAGGCCGGTGTGCGCACGCCGGCCCTGGTGCTCTCCTCGGCGGCGTCCCCCGCCCTGCGGCCACCGGTCCCCTACGAGGAGGACGCCGACGTACTGGCGTACCTCGAACGGTACGAACCGCTCAGCGCGGAACTCCGGCAGGACGAGGAGCTGCTCGGGCTTCTCCTGGAGTACGTCAAGGACGATCTCAGGCTCGTGTCCGGTTACCGGGAACACACCGGGAAGCGCACCCGAGCCCGGCTGGTCAGCGTGATCGGCGAGCACGACATCCCCGAGATCCGGTCCCGGGCCGGGCGGTGGCGGGACCACGCGGGGGGCGAGTTCGTCCAGGTGGTGAAGCCGGGCGGGCACTTCTACCTGCGTTCGGATCCGCCCGTCGGGCTGATCGCCGCCGAGCTGGCCCGCGCCGGGAGTACCGACTCCCGTTCCACATGGACTTCCTGAGGGGGAATGCAGCATGCCGTACATCCACACGGGCCCGACCGGGCATCCGGGGGACCTACCGGACCTCGCCGGACTGCGCCGCGAGGCCGGCCGGCTCGTCGACGGGCGGACCTACCGGCACGGCAATCCCTTCGATCTGTGGCGGCGGATGCGCGAGGCCGCCCCCGTGCTGTGGCACGAGCCCGGTGTCTTCCCCGGCTTCTGGTCGCTGACCCGGCACGACGAGATCAAGGAGGTGCTCAGGGACGCCGATACGTTCAGTTCCTCGTCCGGCATCCTGTTGCGCCCGCTGTCCCAGGGCGAGGACCCCGGCGGCAACCGCACCCTGGCGCTGTCCGACCCGCCACGCCACCGCGTGCTGCGCGGAGCCGTCGCCGGCTGGTTCGCGCCCAGGAACCTGCGGCTGCTGGGGTCGGCCCTGGACGCGTCGGCCCGGCGGATCGTCGAGGCGGCCGTACGAAAGGGCCGGTTCGACTTCGTGACCGAGGTGGCCGCGCAGTTGCCGGTGGAGGTCGTCTGCGCGTTCCTCGGCATTCCGGACGAGGACCGGCCGCTGATCATCGAGTGGTCGACGGACGCCTTCTGCGCCGCCACGGCGGAGGACCGCAGCCTGGCCCATCTGGAGATCCTGGACTACTTCGGCGACCTGGTGGAGCGCCGCCGGGCCGATCCGGGCGAGGACCTGGTCAGCGTGCTGGCCGGGGTGCGCCACGAGGGCGAGCCGCTCCCGCTCGACGACGTGGTGCTCAACTGCGACAACCTGCTGGTGGGCGGCACGGAGAACGTCCGGCTCGCCATGTCGGGCGGGATGCTGGCCCTCCTGGACCACCCGGACCAGTTCGAGCTGCTGCGCCGGGATTTCGACGGGGTGGTGGAGTCCGCGACCGACGAGATCCTGCGCTGGACGTCGAGCGCCACGCACATCGTGCGGCGGACGACCCGGGACGTGGAACTCGGCGGCGAGCGGATCCGGCGGGGTGATCTCGTCGTGTGCTGGCTGACGGCGGGCAACCGCGACCCGGCACACTTCCCCGACCCGGACAGCTTCGACATCCGGCGGTCCCCGAACCGGCATCTGGCACTGGGCGCGGGCCCGCACTACTGCGTGGGCACCCAGCTGGCACGGCTGGAGATCCGGGCCGTCCTGCGGGAGTTCTTCGCGCGGGTGGACCGAGCGGTACCGGACGGCCCGGCCGAGCGACTGGAGTCCATCGTGGTCAACGGCCTGCGGACCCTTCCCGTCCGTTTGACCTAGGCATATGCCGTCCCCGCCGGTACCGGTCCGGGAACGGGGCGGGAAGGGCCGCGGTGAGCATTCCGACTACGCGAAGCAGGGAAGCGCCGGCGCACCTCGTCCGGAACACGCCCGTCCTCGCACCCGCACACACACCCACCGGACTCGCAGAAACGAAGGTGCACGGAATGCGCAGCACACTGGCCGTACTCGCCGGAATCCTCACCATCGCCCTCGCCTCGGGAATCGGAGCCCTCACGCACGAGGTGTCCGCCCCCGCCGCCGGCCACTCCGTCCTGGCCAACGGCACCGGCCCGGGCAGCACCGGTTCCTGACCCGGCCGGCGGCGGGCCCACTCACCGGCGTACGCCGGTCATCCCGGCGTAGAGCTCGTCCGCGCCGAGCCGGTGCGCGGCCGCCTCCCGTACGTCGCCCATGCCGTCGAGGGCCTCGGCCATCCCCTCGACGGCGTGGGCCACCTCGATCCGGTACTCGATGGCCCCGGCGTGGAAGCGCGCGCTGCGGTGCAGTTCCAGGGCCTGCTCGAACTCGCCTCTCCGGCAGTGCACCCGCCCGAGAATGTTCTGGACGGTCGCCTGCCGGGTCGCGGTCCCTTTGGAGCGGATCAGGTGCAGGGCCCGTTCCGCGTACCCGGCCGACTGCTCGGCGGCACCGAGCCACTGGCTCACATCCGCGGCGAGCGCCAGCGCGTGCGCGTACTCCTCCGGAATCCGCACCTCGTCGCCGAGTTCCAGGGCGCGCTCCACCACGGCGCGTGCGGCCGGGTACTCACCGGCGCCGAGCAGGGCCGCCGTCAGATCGGTCAGCGCCGTGATCTCCTCGGCGCGGGCGCCGAGTTCCCGGCTGAGCCGTACCGCGTGCTCGGCGGCCACCACGGCTTCCCGGTACCGGCCGAGCCAGGTGTACACCGTGCTCAGGCTGCACCAGGCGTACGCGCCCTGTCTGCCGTCGGCCATGTCGTGACGCCGTTCGACCGCCTGCTCCAGATAGCGCTGTGCCTCGGGGAAGTGACCGAGGCAGCTGTGCAGCAGGCCCAGCAGGCTGAGGCAGACCGCCTCGCCGTTGCGGTCCCCGTGGTCCTTCGCGACGCCCAACGCCTCTTCCGCCACCGGGATCCCGTCCCGGAACCGGCCAAGACGCCACCACGCGGAGCCCAGATTCGACAGGCTCACCCGGAGCAGCCCGGGATTCCCGAGCCCCCGGGCCGCGGCCACCGCGATCGTCGCCGCCTGCCGGTACTCCTCCAGATGGCTGCGCGAGTTGAGATGGAAGACCAGGTTCCGGGACAGGTGCACGGTCTGGTCGAGGAAGCCCAGCCGCTCGGCGCGCGCGACGGCCGAGAGCAGCGCGCCGTGTTCCCGTTCGAAGAACGACTCCGCCTCGGCGACCTGGCCGCTCGACGGCGCTACGGCCGCGGCCGCGGCCGTGCCGCGTGTGCCGTCGGTGCTCCCGTGCGCGGCGACACCGACGGGAACACGCCCGGGATAGAGGATCCCGCACGCCTGGTCCGTCACTGCCAGGAAGTGGTCGAGCAGTCTCCCGAACGCGGCCCGCTCCTGTCCGGTGTCCGCCCCCTCCTCCTCGCTCAGCCGCTGCGCGAAGCTGCGCACCAGGTCGTGGAAGGTGTACCGGCCGATCTCGTGCTGCTCGACCAGGTGCATGTCCAGCAGATGCTCCAGCACCTCCTCGGCCTCGGGCGACCCGGTGTCGAGCAGGGCGGCCGCCGAGTCGGTGTCGGTCTCGGCGCCCGGGTGCAGCCCGAGCAGCCGGAACGCCTCGCGATGCCTCGCGTCCAGTCCGTGGTACGACATCCGGAGGGTGGCCTCGACGCTGCGGTCACCGGACTTCAGCTCGTCGAGCCTGCGGGTCTCGTCCCCGAGCCGGCCCACGAGATGGCCCAGGGTCCACAGCGGCCGGTTGCGCAACCTGGCCGTGGCGATCCGCAGGGCGAGCGGCAGGTTCCCGCACAGGGCCGCCAGCTCCGCCGCCGCCTCCGGCTCACCGAGCGTCCGCTCCTCGCCCAGCGCGCCGGTGATCAGCGCGAGGCTGTCCGAGGGCGACATCGTTCCGATGGACATCCACTCGGCCCCGTCGAGACCGATCATGCGGGTACGGCTCGTGAGCAGGCCCAGGGAACCCGGGTGCGAGGGCAGCAGCGGGCGGATCTGCGCGGCGTCCG
Organism: Streptomyces sp. P5F9; assembly: GCF_057961495.1. Lineage (NCBI taxonomy): Bacteria > Bacillati > Actinomycetota > Actinomycetes > Kitasatosporales > Streptomycetaceae > Streptomyces > Streptomyces sp. P5F9. Next base: position 18,403 of record NZ_JBXVPZ010000142.1, read on the forward strand.
CCGCGTTGTCCAGCACCAGGAGCACCCGCCGGTTCGCCAGGGTGGCCCGCCACAGGGCGACCCGGCCGTCGAGGTCGTCGGGGATCCGCTCCCCCGCCACGCCCAGGGTGCGCAGCAGCGTGCCGATCACCGTGCCGGGCCGCATCGGCTGCTCGCCCGGGGTGAATCCGCGCAGGTCGACGAAGAGCTGTCCGTCCGGGTACCGGTCGGCCAGCCGGTGCGCGCCCCGGACGACGAGCGCGGTCTTGCCGCTGCCTCCCATGCCGTCGACGGCCACGATCCGCACCGCCCCGTCCTGCGGCGGCGCGGCGTACTCCAGCAGCTGGGTCAGCTCCTGGTCGCGCCCGGCGAAGTCCGTGAGGTCGTGCGGCAGGGTGCACGGGGCCGCCGCCGTCCCGGGCCCGGGTCCACCGGTCGCCGCGGGCGTCGCCGGCACGGCCGCGGGTTCCGCCGGCGCCGCGTCCGGCACGGTCAGTTCGGGACTGTCCCGGAGAATGGCCTCGTGCAGCCGGGTCAGCTGGGGACCGGGTTCGATGCCCAGTTCCTCGACGAGCAGTTCTCTGGCCCTGGCGTACTCGGCCAGTGCCTCGGCCTGTCGCCCCGAGCGGTACAGCGCGAGCATCAACTGCCCGCGAAACGATTCTCCCAAGGGGTGTTCGGCGACGAGCTCACGCAGATCGCCGATGAGTTCCCGGCTCTCGCCCAGCGTCAGCCGCAGCTCCATCAACTGCTCGACGGCGGCCAGCCGACGCTCCTCCAGTACGACGGAGGCCGCGGCGATCACGGACCCGCCGCCTCCGGGCAGCACGGGGCCGCGCCACAGCACGAGCGCGGTGCGCAGCAGTTCGACGGCCTCGGCGGGGTGGCCCGCCTCCAGCGCGTCCCGCGCCTCGCGCAGCCGGTCGGAGAACAGACTCAGATCGAGTTGCTCCCGGGCGACGTCCACCCGGTATCCCGGGCCGTCGGTGACGATCATCGAGGGCCCGTCCGGGATGCGCTGCCGCAGATCGGCGATCGCCTTGCGCACCTGGTGCGCCGCGGTCGCCGGCGGCTCGTCGTCCCACGCGGCCTCCACCAGCCGCGACACCGGCACCATCCGGCACGGGTCGAGCAGCAGGGTGGTCAGCACCCGCGCCTGGATGGGCCCGCCGAGTCGCAGCCGGACCCCTCCGGCTCTGACTTCCAGCGGCCCCAGGATCGCGAATCTCGCCTCCCCACGCGCACCGTCATCCACTCCGCGTCCCCCTCGGCTCCGCTTTCCGCGTGATCGTGTTCATGATCATCAAAATCTACGCGTGGTGATTTTAAGCTGTCACCCGTTCACGGAACGTCAAAAAAACGGAAATGATCTCACGCCGATAACGAGCCGATGGACCGTGTTACATCCCGGTTTCCGTTACGTCCGGATGGACACGTAATGGTCAAGACTGCCCCCCGAACACTTGTGGGATTTCGCAAGGGCGACGGATCATTGGCCGAATCTCGCCCCTCCCCGAACCCGCAGGAGCCCCGGTGGCCGCTGGTCAGATCGACTCCGAGCCGGCCGGCGCGCCGGCCGCAGCGCAGGTGGAGCGGCAGAAGCTGCGCAAGCACTTCGGCCGTTTCGACATCCTCTTCTTCCTCCTCTGCACGATCGTCGGCGTGGACACGATCGGCACGGTCGCCTCGTCCGGTGCCGAGGCGTTCACCTGGCTCATCATCCTGGCCGCGGTGTTCTTCGTCCCCTCCGCGCTGCTGATCGCGGAGCTCGGCGCCGCGTTCCCCGAGGAGGGCGGCCCCTACATCTGGACCAGCCGGGCCTTCGGCCGCCTCGCGGGCGCGGTGAACAACTTCCTGTACTGGATCACCAACCCGGTCTGGCTCGGCGGCACCCTCGCCGTCTCCGCCGTCACGGCGTTCACGACCTTCTTCAACGACGGCAAGGACCTCAGCACCCCCGCCTTCTACGTCTTCGCCCTCGTCTTCATCTGGGTGGGCGTCCTCGCCGCGATCCTCTCCTTCGACGTCGGCAAGTGGATCCCCACCATCGGCGCCTGGAGCCGCATCGTCCTCCTGGGCCTGTTCACGATCACGGTCGTCGTCTACGGCATCCAGCACGGCCTGCACGGTTTCGGCCCCGGCGACTTCTCCCCGACGTACGCGGGCTTCGTCGGCCTGGTCCCCGTCCTGATGTTCAACTACGTCGGCTTCGAACTGCCCAACACCGCCGGCGACGAGATGACCGACGCCCAGAAGGACGTCCCCTTCGCGATCTTCCGCAGCGCCGGCCTCGCCGTCCTCCTCTACGCCCTCCCCATCCTGGGCATCCTGCTCGTCCTCCCGGTCAAGGCCATCACCGGCCTCGGCGGCTTCCTCGACGCGATCCGCCAGGTCTTCACCGTCTACGGCGGTGACGTGGCCGCCGACGGCACCGTCACCAGCAGCGGCGCCGGCACGGTCCTCGGGGACATCGCCGCGGTCCTGTTCATCCTCACGGTGCTGTCCTCCGGCGTCACCTGGGTCATGGGCTCCGACCGCGCCCTCGCCGTCTCCGGCTACGACGGCGCCGCGCCGCGCTTCCTCGGCGTCATCTCCAGCCGCTTCGGCACACCGGTCCGGGTCAACATCCTCAGCGGCCTGGTCTCCACCCTGGTCCTGGTCCTGGCCCACCAGCTCACCAACGGCAGCGCGGCGAAACTCTTCGGCGCCGTCCTCGGTCTCGCCGTATCCACCACGCTGGTCAGCTACTTGGGCATCTTCCCGGCCCTGGCGGTCCTGCGCTACAAGGCCCCGGACATCCCCCGCCCCTACAAGGCGCCCGTC
>NZ_JBXVPZ010000143.1:0-20947 GCF_057961495.1 Streptomyces sp. P5F9
AAGCAGGAGACCGCCCCCCGCCGCCTCGACACCCGCACCCGCGGCCTCGTCTTCACCTTCGGCCTGATCGCCCTCTGCACCGCCTTCGGCGAAGGCGCCCTGGCCGACTGGAGCGCCCTGCACCTGGAACAGGACCTCGACGCCACCGCCGGCGCCGCCGCCATCGGCTACTCCTGCTTCGCGCTCGCCATGACCGCCGGCCGGCTCACCGGCACCCGGCTCCTCGAACGCCTCGGCCGCACCCGCACCCTCGTGTCCGGCGGCACGACCGCCGCCCTCGGCATGCTGCTCGGCGCGCTCGCGCCCACCCTGTGGGCAGCCGTCCTCGGCTTCGTGATCACCGGACTCGGTCTCGCCAACCTCTTCCCCGTCGCCGTCGAACGCGCCGGCACCCTCGCCGGCCCCGACGGCGTCGCCATCGCCTCCACCCTCGGCTACGGCGGCATGCTCCTGGGACCGCCCGCCATCGGCTTCATGGCCGACTGGTACTCCCTCCCCGCCGCCCTCACCAGCGTGGCCGTACTCGCCGCCGTCGCCGCCCTCATCGGATTCCTCACCCGGCACGCCGCAGAGGGCTGATTCCACGTCACCGGGCGCAGCGAACCAGCCAACGAGCGGGCCGGTACGTGCAGTTGGGGCCGCCGAGGCACACGAGTCGCGCCACGGGGGAATAACGTGGGTCTCCACGGCCGATCTTCGACGGTTCCGTGGTTCTCACCGCGTACGCACAGGAGCTTCCATGACCGAAGCGGCAGACAACTCCGAGCAGGATCCGCTCGCCAGGTTCGACACCACCGTGCCGCAGTCGGCCCGGATCTGGAACTACTGGCTGGGCGGCAAGGACAACTACGAGGTGGACCGTGTCGCCGGTGACGCGTTCCGCGAGATCTTCCCCGGCATAGAGACCGGCGCCCGGGCCGCCCGGTACTTCCTCGCCCGCGCTGTCCGTCACCTGGCCGGCGAGGAGGGCATCCGGCAGTTCCTGGACATCGGCACCGGGCTGCCCAGCGTGGACAACACCCATGAGATAGCCCAGCGCGTGGCCCCCGAGTGCCGCATCGTCTACGTCGACAACGACCCGCTGGTGCTGGCCCACGCCCGCGCGCTGCTCACCAGCTCCCCGGAAGGCGTCACCAACTACGTCGACGCCGACCTGCGCGACCCGGTCACCATCGTCCGCGAGGCCGGCAAGACGCTCGACTTCGACAAGCCCGTCGCCCTCATGCTGATGGGCATCCTGGGCCACATCGAGGACTACGACGAGGCGCGCGCGATCGTACGGCGCCTGGTGGACGCCCTGCCCGCCGGCAGCTACCTCGTGCACTACGACAGCACCGACACCAGCGAGGCCTACGTCGACGCCATCCGCCAGTACAACGAGGGCGGTTCGATCCCGTACATCCTGCGCAGCCCCGAGCAGATCGCGGGCTTCTTCGAGGGCCTGGAACTGATCGAACCGGGCGTGGCCTCCTGCTCGCGCTGGCGTCCCGACGAGAGTGCCTGGGGCCTGCCGGCGGAGGTGCACCAGTACGGCGGTGTCGCCCTCAAGCGCTAGAACCCGCCCGGCAGTTCAAGTCTTCTGACGGATCACGTCTCCTGAAGGATGCGGTGCAGGATCGTCGGGGTCTCCTCCGGCGATTCCGCCTCCACCACCAGCCGGTTCATGACGTCCCAGTAGCACTCGATCTCGGTCGGCCGGTCGGGGTAGAGGGCGGTGACCCGCTGCTCCAGGTAGACCATGTCGGGCAACCGGCCCCCGGGCAGCCGCAGGATGGTCACCGGCCCGGCCTCCCCCGCGTGCCCGCCCGCGAGGAAGGGCATCACCTGGACGGTGACCTGCGGCAGCCGGCAGATCTCGATGAGATGCCTCAACTGGGCCCGCATCGTGCCGATTCCGCCCACCGGGCGTCGCAGCGCCGCCTCGTCGATCACGGCCCAGAGCTGTGCCGCCGGCCGCCGGCGCAGAATCCGCTGCCGTGTCATCCGCAGCTTGACCCGCCGGTCGAGTTCCGCCCCGCCGGCACCCGCGTGGGCGAGCCGGAGGGAGGCGCGCGCGTAGTCCGGGGTCTGCAACAGGTGGGGAACGCGCTGGACCTCGAAGCAGCGGACGAGGCTCGCCGCCTGTTCGGCCCCGAGGTAGGCCCGCGCCCACGTGGGCACCACATCGTTGAAGTGCTGCCACCAGGCTGGGGAGTTGGCCTCCTCGGCGAGGGCCAGCAGGGTGGCCCGCTCGGCCTCGTCCGTGACGCCGTAGAGCGTGAGCAGGTCGGCGACGTCGCGCGGTTTGAAGCGGTGACGGCCGGCCTCCAGGCGGCTGATCTTGGAGCGGGAGGCGCGAATGGCGTCACCCGAGGCCGCGCGGGAGATGTGCCGTTCCTCGCGCAGTTCGCGCAACCGCGCGCCCAGCACCAGCCGCGGCACCACGGGGCCGGCCGACAGCCCGTCCGGCGGCGCGGTCAAGACCTCGTCGGCACCCATGTCGGAACCCATGCGCAACTCCCTGCGGTGAACGGCCCTTGCACGCCCACGAGTTGCCCACCCGTGAACGCTGAAGCCAGTCATCCTAGGGGGCTGAGGGGCACACGATCTTCACGTCGCGGGGAGGATCTGCGCCTTTATGGCCAGGCCGACACGCGGACATTTCCTATATGATTTCGCACACAACCGGGCCACACGAGAAGCGCCGACGGGAGTCCTGAGAGTCGCAAACTCCCAACCCACCGCACCTGTTCGTGTCGCAAGCCTTGACGCGCCCGGCTTCCTCCCTCACGATCGCCGCATCGATTTCCTATCTGATTCCTATCTGAATCCGCAGGGGTGGGTCATGCGCTTCCCAACCAGATCTGTCCTGCCCGGAGTTGTCGCGGTCGCGCTGCTGGCGACGGGGACAGCGGCCTGTACCTACAAGAACTCCGGTGCGCAGTCGGGCGGTCAGGCCGCGCCGGCTGCCCGGACCGGCGCCGGAGCCGATCTCGTGGACGGCTCCAGGACCAAGGTCGCCCTCGTGCCCGGCGGCGCCCATCCGTACTTCCAGCCCTGGAAGACCGCGGGCGCCGCCGCGAAGAAGACGTACGGCCTCGGAGCCGTCGCCTTCGACGAGACGGCGGAGTGGGACCAGCAGAAGCAGAACAACCTGTTGTCGACGCTCGCGGCGCGCGGCTACAACGCGTTCGGGGTGTTCGGTGTCTCCCCCACCGACATCAACTCGACCTTCACGGACCTCAAGTCCCAGGGTTTCCCGGTGGCTTCGCTGGGTTCGTGCCCCGCGGGCGACAAGGACGAGGCCGACTTCTGTCTCTCCACGGACGTCCAACTCGCCGCCTACAAAGCCGCGAAGGCGGCGATCGCGGCCATGGGCGGCAAGGGCACCCTGGTCCACCTCACCGGCAACAACGTCGACGCCAACACCCAGTTGAGGATCAAGGGCGTCGCCCAGGCTGTGAAGGAGTCGGGCGGCAAGGTCAAGCTCCTGCAGACCATCACCGACGTCGACACGGACCTCCAGACCGCGCAGAAGGCGGTGTCCGACCTGATGGCGGCGAAGGGCGGTCAGATCACGGGCATTGTCGCGACCGCCTACAACCCGGCCGTCGCCGCGGCCGACGTCGTCAAGTCGTCCGGGTCAAAGGCGAAGGTCATCGCCATCGACGACGACGCCAAGATCCTCAGCGGCATCGAGCAGGGCACGGTCACCGCCACCGTCGTGCAGAACCCGGTCGGCCAGGCCGAGATCGGGATCTGGGCGCTGGCCCTGCTCCAGACGAAGCAGTGCACGGTGCGCTCTCCCGGGGTCGAGGTGGACTCGGGTTCGTTCGTCGTCACCAAGGCGAACGTCGCCGGCTACGACACCGCGCGGCAGGCGAAGACCGCCGAGCTGAAGAAGCAGTTCACCGACGAGATCCTCTCCTGCGCCTGACGGCCGGGCAGCGCTGATGACCGAGCACCGCTGATGGCCAACTCCCCCGACAGAAACCGGAATTGCTGAATGAGCAGCAGCATCGTCACGGCCGCGACCGCCAGGCTGGCCGACATCGCCGTCGAGCAGGACCGCACCGACGCGGTGCAGTCGTTCGTCAAACAGGAGACGGTCCTGGTCGACCTGGAGACGGCCGACGGCCTCGCGGGAACCGGCTACTCCTACACGATCGGCACCGGCGGCAGCTCCGTACTCGCCCTGCTGCGCGACCACTTGCTGCCCGCGCTCGTCGGACAGGACGCGCGCAACGTCGAGGCGCTGTGGCAGCGGCTGTTCGCGCTGACCCGGTCCACCACCACCGGAGCCATCACCTCGCTCGCCCTCGCCGCCGTGGACACCGCCCTGTGGGACGTGCGGTGCAAGCGTGCGGGCGAACCGCTGTGGCGACTGGCCGGCGGCCACCGCCAGGAGGTGCCGGTCTACGACACCGAGGGCGGCTGGCTCCATCTGAGCGCCGAGGAACTGGTGAAAAGTGCCCTGCGCGCCCAGGAGTTGGGGTGGGCGGGCGTCAAGATCAAGGTGGGCCGGCCGCATCCCGCCGAGGACGCGGAGCGCCTGCGCGCGGTCCGCGAGGCAGTCGGACCTTCCCTCCACATCATGACCGACGCCAACCAGTCCCAGACGGCGTCCTCCGTCCTGCGGCTCGCGGCCGCGCTGGAGCCGTACGACCCGTACTGGCTGGAGGAGCCGCTGCCCGCCGACGACATCAGCGGGCACGCGCGGCTCGCGGCGGCGACCCGCATCCCCGTCGCCGTGGGCGAGTCCATGTACTCCCTGATGCAGTTCCGCAGTTATCTGGAGTCTGGTGCCGCGTCCGTCGTGCAGGTCGACGCCGCGCGGATCGGTGGCATCACGCCGTGGCTGAAGGTCGCGCATCTGGCGGAGAGTCACAACGTCGCGGTCTGCCCGCACTTCCTGATGGAACTGCACGTGAGCCTCGCCGCCGCCGTGCCGAACGGCCAATACGTCGAGTACATACCGCAGTTGAGGGCGGTGACCCGCACCGAACTGACCATCCGGGACGGCATGGCCGTAGCCCCGGACGTACCCGGCATCGGCATCGACTGGGACTCCGACGCGCTGGACGACCGGAGGGTGGCATGACGACCTCGATCAGCCCGCCGGACACCGTCCCGGAGGAGCAGGCGGCCACGCACCGCATGCCGTTCTGGGTCAACCAGCGGCTCGGCCTGCTGGTCCTCGTCATCGCGCTCAGCGTTCTGTTCGGCGTGCTCCGACCGGCGTTCCTGGACCAGCAGTTGGTGCTCTTCCCGCTCCTGCGGGACACCGCCACACTGACCGTGGTCGCGCTCGCGCAGATGGTCGCCCTGTCCGTGGGCCACATGAACCTCGCGGTCGGCCGGATGGCCGCCTTCGGCGCCCTGTTCGCGGGCCTCGGCTACGACCGTCTCGGCGTCCCGATGCAGGTGGGGCTGCTGATGTGCCTGGCCGCCGGGGCGGCGATCGGCGCGGTCACCGGCTGGCTCATCGCCCGCACCGGAGTGAGCTCCTTCGTCGTCACCCTGGCCATGGACTTCGCCCTCCTGGGCCTGGTCTCCCTCCTCTACTCGTCCCTCACGGACGACGCAGCCTTCACCACCCACCCCTCCGGCATCGACGCCCTGCGCTCCTACTCCCTCGCCGACATCTGCGCGGGCCCCGTCTGCGGCTCCCCCGCCGTCCCGCAGATCGCCCAGTTCACCGTCCTCGCGATGCTCGCCCTCGGTTTCCTCTACGGCTGTACGCGCATCGGCCGGGAACTACTGCTCACCGGCGCCAATCCGGCCGCCGCGGAGCTGTCCGGCATCCCCACCGGCCACCGGGTCCTGCTCGCGCACACGCTCTCGGGGCTGCTCGCCGCGCTCGCCGGGTTCATGGCGGCGGCCGGTACAGGTACGTTCCGCGCCTCCATCGGCGACGACTTCATGCTGCCGTCCTTCCTGGGCGCGGTACTTGGCGGCACTCTGCTGACCGGCGGGGTGGTGTCCGTGCTGGGCACGCTGCTCGGCACCGCCCTGGTCGGTGTGATCCGCAAGGGTCTCGATCTGCTCGGCGTCGGGCTGGAGAGCCTGAACATCTATCTCGGCTGTGTCCTCCTGCTGGCCCTGTCGGCCGACCGGATCCGCACGGTGGTGTCCTATCGCAAGGTGGTGCGCTCCACATGAACCGCTTGAACGTGACGCTGGGTCAAGGGAGTTGGGGCGGCGAGGCGCTGCGCCGGTTCTCCCGTTCCACGGCGGCGATGCTGCTGTGCGTGGTCGTGGCGGGCTATGCGGCGCTGGGCGTCGCCTCGTCGGGCTCCTTCTTCGAGGGCCCGTCGGTGCGGGTCTTCCTCCAGTACCTGGCCACGCCCATCCTCATCGGGCTGGCCCAGATGGTGGCGCTGTGCGTGGGTCAACTCAACCTGGCCGTGGGTGCGTTGGGCGGCTTCACCGCCTGTCTGATGGGCGTTCTCATGGCCGACCACGGTGTGCCCGCCGGAGTCGCCGTGATCGTGGGCCTGTTGACGGCGACGGCCATCGGGCTGGCGACCGGTGTCGCCATCGTGGGCACCCAGATCAACGGGTTCATCGTCACCCTCGCGACGATGACGATCCTCCTGGGGGCGCAGTACCGGCTCACCGGCACCCGTACCGTCGACGGCTACTCCCGTACGCTGCGCGACTTCGGCACGGCGGCGCCGCTGAACATCCCCCTGGTCTTCGTCACCGCGCTCGTCGCGGCGGCGCTGCTGGCCGCGTTCATGTACCGCACGGTCGCGGGCCGAAGGCTCCTCGCGGCGGGCGGCAACCCGCTCGCGGCCCGGCTGTCCGGCATCTCCACGGATCGGCAGATCGTGGCCGCGCACACGCTGTCCGGGCTGCTGATCGGCGTGGCCGCCGTGACCGCCACGGCCTCGCTGCCCGGCGTCAACCGCAGCGTCGGCGGCGACTGGCTGCTGCCGAGCTTCGCCGCGCCGATCATCGGCGGCGTGGCCCTCACCGGCGGCTCAATCGCCGTACTGGGCACGGTCCTTGCGGCCTTCGTGACCCGGCTGATCGACGCCACACGAGCCCAGTTCTCGCTGGACCCGAGCTGGGTGAACCTCCTCATCGGCCTGGTCGTGCTCGGCACCGTCGCCGGTGGCCGGCTGCACCAGACGCGCCTGGAGAAGTCCGCGACGACCGACGGCGCCGTCCTGCCCCAGACCGGAGGTGCCCAGTGAGCGGCACGGTTCTTCTCGCATGCCAGGACCTGGTGAAGGTCTTCCCCGGCGTCCGGGCGCTGGACGGTGTGGGGCTACGGCTGACCGCCGGTTCCGTGCACGCGCTCCTCGGCGAGAACGGCGCCGGCAAGTCGACCCTCATCAAGGTCCTCACCGGCGTCCACTCCCCCGACGGCGGCAGCCTCACCTGGAACGGCCAACTGGTCAATCTGCGCTCACCGTTGGAGGCGACCCGCACCGGCATCGGTGTCGTCCACCAGGAACGCAATCTCATCCCGGGCTTCTCGGTGGCGGAGAACATCACCCTTCAGAATCCGCCCTCCCACCGCGGCCTGGTCGACCGCGAGGCCATGACCGCACCGGCGGTCGCGTGCCTCGCCGAACTCGGTGTCGACCTCGACCCGCAGCGGCCTGTGCGTGAACTCTCCGTGGCGCAACAGCAGTTGGTGGAGATAGCCAAGGCCCTCTACACCGAGAGCCGGGTCCTCCTGCTCGACGAACCGACCGCGTCCCTCTCCCCGCAGGAGACGGAACGCCTCTTCGAGGTGATCCGGCGACTGGCCGCCCGCGGTGCCTGTGTCGTCTTCGTCAGCCACAAGCTGGAGGAGGTCTTCGAGGTCTGCGACACGGTCACCGTGCTGCGCGACGGCAAGTCGGTCCTGGAGTCCTCGCCCCTGTCGGACCACACCCACGACGACATCGTCGGCCTCATGGTGGGCCGCGCCCACGCGGCGACGGAGATGCGCCCCCGCACGGTCGACCGCACCGCCACCCCAACTCTCGTGCTGGACAAGGTCTCCACGGCCGGCGGACACCGTGACATCAGCCTGGAGGTCCGGCCCGGCGAGATCGTCGGCCTGTACGGCTTGGTCGGCGCCGGGCGCAGCGAGCTGGTCAAGGCGGTGCTCGGTCTGGACCGGATCACGGGCGGCGAGGTCCGGGTGCACGGCAGCCCGGTCCGCATCACGTCACCCCGCCAGGCCCTGCACGAGTTCGGCATCGGGTACGTCACCGAGAACCGCAAGGAGGAGGGCGTCTTCCTTGAGCAGCCCATCGTCCGCAACATCACGGTGACGGTGTGGAAGCGGCTCGCCAAGGCGCTCGGGTTCGTCTCGGCGAGCGAGGAGCGGGACGTCGCGCGGGATCTCGTCGACCGGCTCGGCATCCGCGTCTCGGGGCTCGGGCAGAACGCCGGTGAACTCTCGGGCGGCAACCAGCAGAAGGTCAGCCTCGCCAAGTGGCTTGCCGCGGACACCAAGTTGCTGGTCATCGACGAGCCGACGGTGGGCGTCGACGTGCGCACCAAGCGCGCCTTCCACGAACTGATCTGGGACCTGGCCCGCGACGGCCTGCCCATCCTCCTCATCAGCAGCGACCTGGCGGAGATGGTCACCCTCGCCGACCGCATCGTCGTCATGACGGACCACCGCATCCGCGGCGAACTCGACAACGACCGCGACTACGACCGCATGAGCGGCCGGGTCATCCGCCTGATCCACGAGCGCGACGCGGTGCGCTCATGAGGCGCGTGGCCCAGGTCATCGCCGTACACCCGGAAAAGCTGGACGAATACCGGGAGTTGCACCGCGACGTGCCCCAGCCGGTGCTCGACCGCATCCGGCGCAGCCACATCTCCAACTACTCGATCCATCTGCTGGGCGACCGCCTGTTCAGCTATTTCGAGTACCACGGCGACGATCTCGCGGCGGACCTGGCCCTGATGGCCGAGGACCAGGCCACCCGGCGGTGGTGGGAACTCACCGCCCCGTGTCAGGTGCCCGTGCCGGAGGCTGCGCCCGGCGAATGGTGGGCCGCGACGGAGCAGGTGTTCCTCATGGAGTGAGCGGGGACAGGCCACCCCCCAACTCCGGCTTCAGCAGGGGTCGTTCAGGACCCGGGCCCCTCGCCGTCCTCGATCTGCCGCTCCAGGCTGCGCGTCAGGTGCTCCGCCATCGCCTCCGCCGCCCGCTCGGGGTTGCGGCGCAGCACCGCGCGGACGATCCGCTCGTGCTCGGCGACGGTCGGGCCCCAGGCGCCGACCACCTTGCTGAGCCGGAAGATGTGCAGATGCGCGTGGAGCCGTTCCACCGCGTCCGCCAGCAGCGGTCGGTGCGCGGCCTGTCCGATCGCCTCGTGGAAGCGCTGGTCGAGGGCGGCGAAGTCGCGGTACGACGCGTACCGTTCGTTCGGGCTCGGGTGGGCCTGCATCTCCTCGACGATCCGCTCAAGGCCGTCGAGTTGCGCTTCGGTCGCGTTGACGGCGGCCAGCGCGGCGGCCTTCGGCTCCAACAGCAGCCGCATTTCGAAGAGTTCGTCGAGACCCTGGCTGGTGAGCAGCTGCGTGGCCCGGTATCCGGAGAGCGCCCGCTTCACCACCAGACCGTCGGACTCCAGCCGGGCGAGCGCTTCCCGTACGGGAGTTGGCGAGACCTTGAGGGTGCGGGCGAGCGCTTCGATGCCGACGCGGGCGCCGGGGGCGATCTCGTGGTCCATGACCATCGCCTTGATGCGCTCGTACACGCTGTCCGACAGCGCCTGCCGGACGGGCGGCACGCTCCGCTCGTCACCCTCGCCCTCGTCCGGAACCCCGGCCGCGGAAGGACTGTGCGGCGGCATCCCGGCTCCCCCTCAAGGCACTTGGCGTTCCCGACAGTTTACCCAGGTAGACGGGTTGAGAGGGGCTCCCGCGGAACTTCGTCGTCGGGTTCCGCCCCTCACCCGGCCTCCGCGGCGACCGTCGCCGCTCCCCCGCTCTTCTCGGTCAGGTCGAGACTGCTGCGGAGGCTGACCGGCTTCAGCAGGATCGCGGCGATCACCGCGAGGAGGGCGGCGGCGGCCGAGAGGAGGAAGATCCGCGCGGTGGCGTCGCCGTAGGCGACACGGATGATCTCCTGTACGGCGGCGGGCTGCGCGGAGACATCCGTGGCGGTGCCCGTGGTCCGCAGGCCCGCCGAGACGAGTCCGTGCGCGATCTGGTCCTGGACGTGCCTCGCCAGTACGGCACCGAGGACGGAGACACCGATCGTGCCGCCGAGGGACCGGAAGAACGACACCGTGGAGCTGGCCGCGCCGATGTCCCTCAGCGGCACGGTGTTCTGCACGACGAGCACCAGGTTCTGCAGCGTCATGCCGACGCCCATCCCGACGCACAGCATCGCCACGCCCAGCAGCAGCATGGGTGTCCTGGAGTCGATGGTGCCGAGCACGGCGAACCCGACCGTGAGCAGGACGGCTCCGGTGATGATGAACGGCTTGATCTTCCCGGTCCGACTGATCAGCCGGCCCGCGACCGTGGAGGCGATGAGAATCCCGGCCATCATGGGAATCGTCAGCAGACCCGCCTCGGTCGGACTGTGCCCACGGCTGAGCTGGAAGTACTGGCTGAGGAACACCGCGGCGCCGAACATGGCCGTACCGACGGACAGGCTGCCTACGATCGCCAGCGCGGTCGTCCGCTGCCTCACGATGTGGAGCGGTACGACGGGTTCGGCGGCCCGCGACTCCACCCACACGGCCGCGCCGATCAGCACCAGCCCGCCGGTCACCATGACCCCGGTCTGCCACGAGACCCAGCCGAAGGAGTTGTCGACGAACGACACCCACACCAGCAGCACGCTGACACCCGAGGCGATCAACGTCGCCCCCAGGTAGTCGATCCTGACGTTCTCGCGCCGGAGGACGGGAAGGCTCAGCGTCCGCTGGAGCATGAACAGCGCTACGGCCGCGATCGGCACGCCGACGAAGAAGCACCAGCGCCACCCCAGCCACGAGGTGTCGACGATCACGCCGCCGAGCAGCGGTCCGCCGATGGTCGACGTGGCCGTGACGCTGCTCAAGTAGCCGCTGTAGCGGCCGCGTTCGCGGGGCGGGATCATCGCCGCGAGGGTGATCTGGACGAGCGCCTGCACACCGCCGACGCCGACACCCTGCAACGCCCGCGAGGCGATGAGCTGCCCCGCGGTCTGGCTGATCCCGGATGCCACGGCGCCCAGCACGAAGACGCCGATGGACACCTGCACGAGGGTCTTCTTGCTGAACAGGTCGGCGAGCTTGCCCCAGATCGGCGTCGTCGCCGTGGTGGTGAGGAGCGTCGCGGTGACGACCCACGTGTACTGCGTCTGCGACCCGTGCACCGCCCCGATGATCTTCGGCAGCGCGCTGGAGACGACCGTACTGCTGAGCGTGGAGACGAACAGCGCGAGGAGCAGCCCGCTGAGGGCCTTCAGCACCTTCCGGCGGGCCGCGGGGGATATGTCCGGCGGACTCGACTCGTTCACTGCCGTGCTCATACGCCGGACTCCAAGCACCCATTCGCTATACGCCGTGTATAGCGATATCGGTTCACCATACACGGCGTATAGCAGCGGGAAACAGAGCCTCCCGAGGAGCGAGCGAGACGTTCGTCCGCCCTCGCGCCGCGGTCATCGGCGGCCGGCGAACAGTCGCCTCACCGGCGTCTGGTATATCGCTGGTATGCGCACTGAATTCAACCCGGCCCAGATGGAACCGGTCGCGGTCTACCGCCTGCTCACCTCGACGGTCGTGCCGCGGCCGATCGCCTGGGTCTCGACGGTCTCGGCCGACGGCGTCGACAATCTCGCCCCGCACTCCTTCTTCACCGTGTCGTCGGCCGCGCCGCCCATCGTGCAGTTCACCTCGATCGGCCGTAAGGACTCGCTGCGCAATGTCGAGGCGACCGGGCAGTTCGTGGTCAACCTCGCCCCGGAGTCCCTCATCGACGAGGTGAACAAGACCGCCACGGACTTCCCGGAAGGCGTGAGCGAGTTCGACGCCGTGGGAGTCGAGCGCGAGGCGAGCACGCGGGTGAAGGCACCGCGCGTCGCCCGCTCCCCCGTGGCCCTGGAGTGCGAACTGCACAGCACGCTACGGCTGGGCAATTCCACCGTGGTCTTCGGCCGGGTGGTCCACCTCGCGATCGACGAAACCGTCCTGCACGACGGCCATCCCGAGGTCACCCGGCTGCGCCCCCTGGCACGTCTGGGCAAGGACGAGTGGAGCACCCTCGGCGAGGTTCTCGACCTGCGCCGCATCCGGTACGCCGACTGGCCCGAGTCGAGCTGAGAGAGCACCCCGAGTCGGCCCTTCAGTAAAGGACCAGGTCAGAGCCCCAATTCCCGGCAGATCACTCCGTACCCGGCGGCATATAGTCGCCCCATGCAAGAAACTGGGCGAATGGAGCCGACGCCGCCCCGCAGGAACCTGCGCGAAGAGCAGAAGCTCCTCACGCATCGCCGACTGCTCGACGCGGCCGTCACGGTCTTCACCGAGAAGCCGTTCCTCGATGCGCGGATGGAGGACATCGCCCAGGCGGCCGGGGTGACCCGGGCCACGGTCTACGCCCACTTCCCCGGCAAGGCCGAGATCGTCGACGCGCTGGTGGAGCGGGTCTACGGCGTGATGGGCGAGGCGTACGCCGACCTGGCCGCGCTTCCGCGCTGGACCCGGGCCGACATCCGCACCTGGCTGGACGAGGCCGCGACCCGCTGGCGCGAGATGGCGCCCGTCCGCCGCGTCGCCAACGCGGCGGCCCCGGCGGCGCTCCGCAGTCTCGGCGAGGGCCGGGTGCAGTACGTCGAGGCGCACGAGCGGTATGTCGCGATGCTGGTCGCTCCCCCGGAGCGCTGGCGAGGCGTCGACCCCGCGGAGGCCCGCCAGCGCGCGCTGATGGCCGTACTGCAGACCGAGTCGTTCTTCTCCGCGTGGATCGCCGTGGAGTGGCCGCTGGAGACCGCCGATCCCCTGTATCTGCTGGCCGACTCCCTGTGCCATCTCCTCGCGCCCGCGTTGGAGAACGACGGCGGCCTCACCTGATCGCGGGCGGCAGGTGTCGGCCAACGGGACGTACGGCAAGGGTAGTTACCCATCGGAACCCTACGGCCGATGGCCAACTACCCCTCAGACAGCTGTCGGCGGACTCCCTGTGCCTCCTCCTCGCACCCCGCATCAGAGAACGACGGCGGCCTCACCTGATCGCGGGCCGCGGGCGCCGGCCAACGGGACGTAGAGCAAGGGCAGTTGCCCATCGGAGTTACGCACCCGATGGGCAACTGCCCATGTGTCATGAGCCGTTGCTCAGCCGCCCCCGCCAACACCCGCTGCCCCGGCGGCAGGATGCACCGCCGCGACAGGCTCCCCTTCGCCGTGCGGTGCGCGGGCGTGGATGCCGATCGTGAGGAAGGCGACGGCCGCGGCCACCAGCATGCCGATGCCGCCGACCAGGGCGCAGGTGTGCAGCGCGTCCGTGAAGCTCGCTCCGTAGGCGGCCAGGGCCTGGCCGGTCGCCTCGCCGGTGTTGAGGTGGAGGAAGGCGCCCGCCTGGATGCCGGCGCCGTTGACCATGCCGATGACCTGGCCCTGGTCGGCCGGGGCGAGGCCGGACGCGGCGACGTGTGCGGGCAGGGTGGCGAGGGTGCGGTGGGTGAGGACGACGCCGAAGATGGCGGGGCCCAGGGCGCTGCCGATCTGGCGGAGGGCGCTGTTGGCGGCACCGGCGGTGCTGCCCAGGCGGCGCGGCAGGCTGTTCATGGCGATGGTGGTGATCGGGGCCATCGCCAGCGCGATGCCGATCCCCAACACGGCGATGACCAGGGCCGCTTCGCCGGTTCCGGTGGTGGCGTCGAAGAGGTTCACCAGGAGCGCCCCGATGCCGCCGACGAGCAGGCCGGTCACCAGCACGAGGCCGGGCGAGAACCGGTGCATCAGCCGGCCGACCACCGGACCGAGGACGACGGTGAAACCGTTGAGCGCGATCAGGCGTACCCCGATGTCCCACGTCGAGGCGTGATGGACCAGCCCGAAGTACTCGCTGAGCGAGAAGACCAGACCGACCTGCGCGAACAGGGTGAGCGCCATGACGAACGCGGCGCCGGAGAACGCCGAGGACTTGAACAGCCGCATGTCCAACATCGGGCAGCGCGACCGCAGTTCGACCAGGACGAAGGCCGGAAGGGCGAGCGCCGCCACGACGAACGCGGTGACGACCTCGGCCGAACCCCAGCCCGGGGCGCCGCCGCCCTCGATGACGCCGTAGACGATGGCGGTGATGGCGACGACGGCGAGGAGTTGGCCGGGGATGTCGAGGTGGCGTTCGCGGTCCGAGCGGGAGTCGGTCAGGGCGAAGGCGCCGACCAGGACCGTGACGGCGCCGATGGCCAGGGTGGGCAGGAAGATCCAGCGCCAGCTCGCGTGCTCCACGATCAGGCCGTTGAAGAGCGGGCCGAGGGTCAGGCCGAGGCCCAGGGCGGCCGTCCACAGGGCTATCGCGGCGCCCCGTTTGCGGTGGTCGGGGCAGACGTGGCTGATCAGGCCGAGGGTCGCGGGCAGCAGGGCGGCGGTGCCGACGCCGGTGAGCGCCTGGCCGACGCAGACCTGGACGACGCTGTGGCCGGTCAGAGCGACGAGGCAGCCGAGACAGGACAGCGTCAGGCCGATCAGGTACATCTTCTTGCGGCCGTAGAGGTCGCCGATGACACCGCAGGTCAGGAGCAGTGCGGCGGTCGGCAGGATGAACGCGTCGGTGATCCACTGGAGCCCGGTGGTGGACGCTTCGAGCGCCTGCTGGATCACCGGCAGCGCGACCGACACCCCGACGACCGGCAGGTAGGAGACGAAGACTCCCACACAGGCCAGGGCGATGGTGGCGGTGACGTTCCGGGACGGGCTCTCCGGCTGCGGGGCCGGCGGTGAGACTTGGGACACCTGGGTCGGCATGGCACCTCGCGCTTGATCGGCTTGAATCTCCATTGACGTAAGCCATTTCTTTTCGGGAAATCGCTTCGGACCGTATACAGGGATCCGGTCCAGGAGATGCCGTTGGGCCTGCAAGCTAAGGTGAACAGCGGCGACGACAAGACGCCTCGTCCAGCGGGAACGCGCAGGTGGCGGGCGGTTCAGCCGGCGGCGACGTTGGCGGTGATCAGCCGGAGGAGCTGCTTGGTCAGGGCGTCCTGAGCGGGCGTCAGGCCCATGGCGTCACCGATGGCGAGGGGCACGGCGGCGGCCTGCTCCCGCATCCGCTCCCCGGCGTCGGTGAGCCGGATGGCGACCGAGCGTTCGTCGTCGCGCCGGCGTTCGCGGCGCAGCAGACCGTTCGCCTCCAGCCGCTTCAGGAGCGGGGAGAGCGTGCTGGACTCCAGCTGGAGCGCGGCGCCCAGGTCCCGTACGGAGATCGAGTCCTGCTCCCAGAGGACGAGCATGACGAGGTACTGCGGGTAGGTCAGGCCGAGTTCGTCCAGCAGCGGCCGGTAGCGCGCGGTCACCGCGCGGGACGCCGCGTACAGCGCGAAGCACAACTGGTCGTCGAGGAGCAGCGATCCCTCGGCCGGTTCCGCGGCGGCTGGGCTCATGGTGCGACTCCTCGCTCCGGCGTCCGTGGCGTCTACGGCGCTCTTCAGGGCGATCACCACCTTATCGTTCAGGTCCAGCCGATTCTATCGAGCACGCTTTAGTTGTGCACGACTTAATTGCACGCTACTATCTTCCTCGTGCCGCACCACCGGCCGAGACCCGGCCGGAACCCGCCGCGGCACCCGATCCGAGGAGATCGCCATGACCGACAGCACCGCGCCCCGCCCCGTCCTCGAACCCGCCGCCCAGGCCTTCGTCGAGGCGACCGCGAACCCGCCGTACCTCTTCGACCTCGCCCCGGCGGAGGGCCGCAAGGCCGTCGACGAGGTCCAGTCCGGGGAGATCGCCAAGCCCGCCGTCGACGAGGAGTGGATCACCGTCTCCGGCGGCCCGACCGGCAGCGTCCGGGCCCGGATCGTCCGCCCGGCCGGCGTCACCGGCATGCTTCCCGTGATCATCTACATCCACGGCGCGGGCTGGGTGTTCGGCAACGCCCACACCCACGACCGCCTCGTGCGCGAACTCGCCGCGGGCGCGAACGCCGCCGTGGTCTTCCCCGAGTACGACCTCTCCCCCGAGGCCCGCTACCCGGTCGCCATCGAACAGAACTACGCCGTCGCCCAGTGGGCCGTCCACGAGGGTGCCACCAAGGACCTCGACC
Organism: Streptomyces sp. P5F9; assembly: GCF_057961495.1. Lineage (NCBI taxonomy): Bacteria > Bacillati > Actinomycetota > Actinomycetes > Kitasatosporales > Streptomycetaceae > Streptomyces > Streptomyces sp. P5F9. The sequence goes on from NZ_JBXVPZ010000143.1 coordinate 16,210, forward strand.
CCACCCGCATCGCCGTGGCCGGCGACTCCGTGGGCGGCAACATGACCGCCGCGCTGACCCTGATGGCCAAGGAGCGCGGCGACGTCCCGCTGCTCCAGCAGGTGCTGTTCTACCCGGTCACCGACGCGAACTTCGACACCGCCTCCTACGGCCAGTTCGCCACCGGCTACTTCCTGCGCCGCGACGGCATGCAGTGGTTCTGGGACCAGTACACGACCGACGAGGCCGAGCGCGCCCAGATCACGGCCTCCCCACTCCGGGCGACCACCGAGCAGCTCACCGGCCTGCCCCCGGCCCTCGTCATCACCGGCGAGGCCGACGTGCTGCGCGACGAGGGCGAGGCCTACGCCAACAAGCTGCGCCAGGCCCAAGTCCCCGTCACCGCCGTCCGCTTCCAGGGGATCATCCACGACTTCGTGATGCTCAACGCCCTGCGCGAGACGCACGCCGCCGAGGCCGCCATCACACTGGCCGTCACCGTCCTGCGCAAGGCGCTCGCCTCCGCCTGACGTACGAGCCGCCCTCCCTCGGTGACGCGCACGCCATCCCTGCGCTACGGCACACTCGGACGCATGGACACCGATGCGTTCGTGAGGACCCTGGACCGGGAGGGCGGCCTGCTGACCTCGGCCGCCGAGGAGGCGGGCGTCGACGCCGAGGTGCCGCCCTGTCCGGGGTGGCAGGTGCGGGATCTGCTGCGGCACACGGGGATGGTGCATCGCTGGGCGACCGCGTTCGTCGCCGAGGGGTACGCCGAATACCACCCCGACGGCGGCCTCCCGGACCTGGACGGCGCCGAGCTGGTGGCCTGGTTCCGGGCGGGGCACCGCTCCCTCGTGGACACCCTCTCCGCCGCCCCGCCCGACGTGGAGTGCTGGCAGTTCTTCGCGGCGCCGTCGCCGCTCGCGTTCTGGGCACGGCGGCAGGCGCACGAGACGACGGTGCACCGGATGGACGCCGAGGCGGCGCGCGGCGGGATGGCCGGCGAGATCGCCCCGGACTTCGCGGCCGACGGCATCGACGAGTTGCTGCGCGGCTTCCACGCTCGCCGCAAGAGCCGGGTCCGCAGCGAGGAACCCCGGGTGCTGAGGGTGCGGGCGACGGACGCGGACGGCGCCGTCTGGACCGTACGACTGTCCCAGGAACCGCCCGCCGCCGAGCGGGACGGCACCGGGAGCGCCGACTGCGAACTGGCCGGTCCTGCGGGGCAGTTGTATCGGGCACTGTGGAACCGGGGGCCGTTCCCGAGCGTGACCGGGGACGCGTCGGTCGCCGCGCTGTGGCGGGAGAAGTCCGCGGTCACCTGGAGCTGAGGGTTCGGGGGCCCGGAACTGACGGATCCGGAGCTGACGACCCGTCAGCCGGTCAGCATCTTCGTCAACACCGCGCGCTGCAACGGGAGTACCTCACCGTGCAGCGCGCGGCCCTTGTCCGTGAGGGTCACGCGGACGCCCCGCCGGTCCTCCGCGCACATGCCGCGCTCGACGAGGCCGTCCTTCTCCAGCCGGGCGATCAGACGGGACAGGGCGCTCTGACTGAGGTGGACACGCTCGGAGATCTCCTGGACGCGGAACGCGCAGGACTCGGCGGACAGCACGTCCAGGACCTCGAAGTCGCTGCCGCACAGGCCGTGTTGATGCAGAGCGCGGTCGAGTTCGCACTGGGTGCGGGCATGCAGCGCCAGCATCTCCCGCCACTGGTCCACGAGCGCCTGCTCGGCCTTCTTCGCCGCCATGACAGCGCACCGTAGCAGAGAAACGGGTTTGTTGCATCGGAATTAAATGCATTCGCATTCGATGCATGCGCATGTATTGTCTGCGGCATGACCTCTCCGCTCTCCCCTCCCGCGGCCCCGGCCTCGGCCTCGGCCTCGGCGGTCCGCTGGACCCCACGGCTGTGGGGCACCCTGCTGGTGCTCTGCGCCGCGATGTTCCTGGACGCGCTCGACGTGTCGATGGTCGGCGTCGCCCTGCCCTCCATCGGCTCCGAACTCGACCTCTCCACCTCGACGCTCCAATGGATCGTCAGCGGCTACATCCTCGGATACGGCGGCCTGCTCCTCCTCGGCGGCCGGACCGCCGACCTGCTCGGCAGGCGTCAGGTCTTCCTGGTCGCCCTGGGTGTCTTCGCGGTGGCCTCGCTGCTCGGCGGGCTCGTCGACTCGGGCCCGCTGCTGATCGCCAGCCGCTTCATCAAGGGCCTCAGCGCGGCCTTCACCGCACCGGCCGGCCTGTCGATCATCACGACGACCTTCGCCGAGGGCCCGCTGCGCAACCGCGCCCTGTCCATCTACACCACCTGCGCGGCCACCGGTTTCTCGATGGGCCTGGTCCTCTCCGGCCTGCTCACGGAGGCCAGTTGGCGCCTCACCATGCTGCTCCCCGCGCCCATCGCGCTGCTCGCCCTGCTCGCCGGCCTGAAGCTGCTGCCGCGCAGCGAACGCGAGAAGGACCACAACGGCTACGACGTCCCCGGCGCCGTCCTCGGCACCGCGTCGATGCTGCTGCTGGTGTTCACCGTCGTGCAGGCACCGGAGGCCGGCTGGGCGTCGGCCCGAACTCTCCTGTCCTTCCTGGCAGTTGCCGTCCTGCTGACCGTCTTCGTGTACGTCGAGCGGCGCTCCGCGGGACCGTTGATCCGGCTCGGGGTGCTGCGCTCCGGCAACCAGATCCGCGCCCAGCTCGGCGCGATGGCCCTCTTCGGGTCGTACGTCGGCTTCCAGTTCCTGGTCACGTTGTACATGCAGCAGCTGCTGGGCTGGTCGGCACTGCACACGGCGCTCGCGTTCCTGCCGGCCGGTGCGCTGGTGGCGGCGTCCTCGACGAAGATGGGCGCGATCGTCGACCGGTTCGGCACCCAGCGGCTGATCGTGGTGGGCTTCGCGCTGATGGTCGTGGGGTACGCCCTGTTCCTGCGGGTCAGCGTCGACCCCGGGTACGCGTCGGTCATCCTGCCGTCCATGCTGCTGATCGGCGCGGCCTTCGCGCTGGTCTTCCCCTCGCTCAACATCCAGGCCACCAACGGGGTCGACGACCACGAACAGGGCATGGTCTCCGGGCTGTTGAACACCTCGGTGCAGGTGGGCGGCGCGATCTTCCTGGCCGTCGTCACGGCCGTGGTCACCGCGCACGCACCCGCGCATGCCACTCCGCAGGCGGTGCTGGACAGTTACCGGCCGGGGTTGGTGGTGGTGACGTTCATCGCGCTGGCCGGGCTGCTGATCACGCTGCCGGGGTTGCGCACCCGTCGTGCCCAACAGTCCATCGTCGTCGCCAAGTCCACTGTGACGGAGGCGGAGGCGGAGCGAGTGGCGCTGCGCGATTGACACCAGGCCAAATTACGAGAACCGTGCGCCCGGCGGAGCCGATTGCTCCGCCGGGCGCACGCGTGTGAGACTTTCGGGATGATGACCGGGGGACGGCGTACGCAGGCCGAGCGGGAGGCGATGACCGTGGAGATCGGGTACGCGCTGGTCAGTGCGGCGTTCGTGGCGGCGGTGCTGTTCGGAGTGGTCGCCGGTCCGGCACTGCTCTTCGAACTGCCGGGCGCCGTCGAGACGTTGCTGGTGCGCGGGGCGCTCGTGCTCGCGCCGGTCGTGTTCTTCGTCCGGGTGGCGACCGTTCTGTACCGGTACCGGCAGAGTGGTGCCGGTCAGCCCAGCCAGCCGGGGCGTACCAACCCCGACTCGTAGGCCAGTACGACCAGTTGGGCCCTGTCCCGGGCGCCGAGCTTCACCATCGTGCGGCTGACGTGGGTCTTCGCGGTGAGGGGGCTGACGACCAGGCGGCGGGCGATCTCGTCGTTGGAGAGTCCGATGCCGACCAGGGCCATCACCTCCCGTTCCCGCTCGGTGAGTTGGGTGAGGGCGTCGGCGGTCGCGGGTTCCTTGGAACGGGCCGCGAACTCGGCGATCAGGCGACGGGTCACGCCCGGCGACAGCAACGCGTCGCCCTCGACCACCGCCCTTACCGCACGCAGGAGTTCGTCCGGTTCGGTGTCCTTGACCAGGAAGCCGGAGGCGCCGGAGCGGATCGCCTCGAAGACGTACTCGTCGAGTTCGAAGGTCGTCAGCATGACCACCTTCACGTCCTTGAGGGCGCTGTCCCCGGTGATCCGGCGGGTCGCGGCGAGGCCGTCGAGCAGCGGCATGCGGATGTCCATCAGGACGACGTCGGGGCGCAGTTCGCCCACCGTGCGCACGGCCTCCTCGCCGTCGGACGCCTCACCGGCCACCTCGATGTCCGGCTGCGCGTCCAGCAGCGCCTTGAAGCCGGCCCGGACCAGGGCCTGGTCGTCGGCGAGCAGCACGCGGATCACCGGTCGTCCTCCTTCGGCGTGACCTTCAACGGCAGTACGGCGAGCACCCGGAAGCCGCCGTCCGGGCGGGCGCCCGCCTCGATCGTGCCACCGAGCGCGGCGGCCCGCTCCCGCATTCCGGCCAGCCCGTTCCCGCTGCCCCCGGCGTCCGCGCCGGTCGCGGGCCCGTCGTCGTCGATGCGCAGCCGTAGCTCCCGGGGGTCGTGCTCGACGTGCACGCGCGCGTGCCGCGAACCGGAATGCCGTACGACATTGGTGAGTGCCTCCTGGACGATGCGGAAGGCGGCGAGGTCGGTGTTGGGCGGGAGGCGGGGCGGTGTTCCGTCGACCGCGACGGTGAGGCCGGCGCTCGCCGCCTGCTGCACCAGTTCGGGCAGCCGGTCGAGGCCGGGGGCCGGGGCGCGCGGGGCGTCGCCCGGGG
>NZ_JBXVPZ010000144.1:0-20928 GCF_057961495.1 Streptomyces sp. P5F9
GCCCGGCCCCGAACCTGACCCGAACCCGCACCCCGGGCTGCGCATCGGCGTCAAGCTCCTCCGGCACCGCATAGTCGAAGTACCGATCAAGATGCAGCACCCCCTTGTCGACGAGCACCCGCGCGACGGGCAACTCCCCGGCCAACGCGGCCCCCCGCCACGTCCGAGGCTTGGCCTTCGGCCCCTTCGCCTGCCGCACACTCTCCCGAATCAGCGCAAGCTGCTCAGGCGGCGCACCCTCCGCCCCGCCGTCCCGTTCCCCGTCCTTGCTGCTCACGCTTGCATTCTTACCAAACGCCACTGACAACGGCCGACCGCCGCCGTACGCACTCGGCTTTCTAGCCCTCGGCCAAGAGCCTGCCGATGAGGTCTTCCGCGAAGGCCATGTCGTCGTCCGGGTCACTGTCCCGGAACCGTCCCCCGGCCTCCGAGGCGGCGAACCCGAGCATGAACGTGGACAGCAGCCGCTCGGTCCGCGGAATCCGCTCCTCCTGAAGACCGGCGGCACGCAGGGCGTCGTAGACCGCATTGCGCGGGCCGACGGCCTCCGGTGTGACCGCCGGCCGTTGGAAGAGCAGCAGGAACAGGTCGGGGTGGCGGCGGGCCGTGGCCCGCATGCTGTGGGCGAGCAGGCGCAGCTGCTCGCGCCAGTCGAGCCCGGGACCGGGCACCTCGATCTCCAGCAGCAGCCGTTCCACGAGGCCGTCGAGGAGTCCCTGTTTGTCGCCGACGTGGCGGTAGAGCGTCATCGGGTTGACGTCGAGTTCCTGCGCGACGGCCCGCATCGTGACGGCCGGCAGCCCTTTCCGGGTCGCCAACTCCCAGGTCACGTCCAGCACTTGATCACGACTGATCCGCCGTGGCGTCACTTGACATCCTCCCTCGAAGCTACGTATACATAGTATACGTATACGTTGTATATATCGAGGGAGTGCTCATGCTGACCGTCAGCGGCCTGCGCAAACGGTGGGGCCCGGTCCAGGCCCTGGACGGCTTCGACCTCCACATCGAGCCCGGCGAGATCTGCGGCCTGATCGGCCACAACGGCGCCGGCAAAACCACCTTCGCCCGCGTCGTCGCCGGCCTGGAGCACCCCGACGCGGGCACAGTCCACGCAGCCGGAGTCGACCTCGCCACAGCCCCACGCTCCGCACGCCGCCTGATCGGCCTCGCACCCCAGGAACTGGCCCTCTACCCGACCGCCACACTCCGCGAGAACCTACGCCTCTACGGCGGCCTCGCCGGCCTGCGCCGAACCGAACTGCGCGCCGAACTGGCCGCCGTAGCCGAGCAGTTGCTCCTCACCGACGTACTCGACCGCCCGATCGCGGCACTCTCCGGCGGCCAACAGCGCCGCGCCCAGGCAGCCACGGTCCTGCTCCCCCGCCCCCGCGTGCTGCTGCTCGACGAACCCACCGTCGGCGCCGACCCCACCACCCGCGAAGCGCTGCTACGACTCGTCAGGACCCGCGCCGAAGAAGGCGCCGCGATCTGCTACACCACGCACTACCTACCGGAGTTGGAGCACCTGGACGCCACGCTCGCGGTCGCCGCGTCCGGCCGGGTGATCGCCCGCGGCAACCGCGCCGACCTCCTCGACGGCCTGCCCGGCGAGGTCACCGTGACGTTCACCGGCGCCGTACCGGAGCACCTGGCACAGACCTCAACTCCCCCTGGGGAACTGCGTTTCAGCACCACGGACCCGGCCCGGGCACTGGCCCGGCTCCTCCGGGACCTGGGCCCCGACACCGCCCGGGTCCGCTCGGCCGCGATCCGCGAACCGTCGCTCGACGACCTCTACCGCAGCCTCGCCGCCCACCAACTCCCCGCGGAGACCCACGATGCGGCCTGAACCGGCGGCAGCCGGGGCCGCCCCGGCCCACCGCACCTGGGTCATGACCCGCCACACCCTCGTCCTGCTCGTACGGGACCCGGGAACCCCGCTCGCCTACACCGTCATGTCCCTGGTGCTGCTGAGCGTGCTCCACCCGGTGTACGACCGCCTAGCCACCCCCGGCACACCGGGCATCGTGCAGGCCGCTCCGGGCATCGCGGTGATGTTCACCCTGCTCGCCCTGGACGTGGCAGGCCAACTCCTGCTCTCCGAACGCACCTGGCACACCTGGGACCGCCTGCGCTCCGGCCCGGCGTCCCCGCCGACGGTCCTGGTAGGCAAGGCCCTCCCCTTGATCGCACTGTTCCTGGCCCAACAATCCGTGCTGTTCCTCTTCGCGACCGCGGCCTTCGGCTTCCCTCTCACCGCCGGCACCTGGCGCCTCCCCCTGCTGGCCCTCCTCTGGGCGGCCTGCGTCACCTCCTGCGGCCTGGCACTCGGCGTCCACGCCCGCACCCAGGGCCAGTTGGCCGCCGCCTCCGACATCGGCGCCCTCACGATCACCTGCCTCAGCGGCTGCCTGGTCCCCCTCACCGTCCTCCCCCACTGGGTCTCCACGGTGGCCCCCGCGACCCCGGGCTACTGGGCCCTCCACGGCTTCCAGGCAGCGGTCACCGGCGACACCCAGGCCTACGCGCACTCGACGGCGGTCATCGCGGCCATCACAGCGGCGGCACTCCTCGTGTCGGCCGGCCGTATCCGCCGCTGACCCTGGTGTGAAAGACCGAGGCCCGGCTCCCCCAAGGGGAAACCGGGCCTCGCAGAGCCTGACGACGAAGGAACCTACAGTCCCGCGGCCTTGCGCAGCGCGTCCACGCGGTCGGTGCGCTCCCACGTGAAGTCGGGGATCTCGCGGCCGAAGTGGCCGTACGCGGCGGTCTGGGCGTAGATCGGGCGCAGCAGGTCCAGGTCGCGGATGATGGCGGCCGGACGCAGGTCGAAGACCTCGTCGATCGCCTTCTCGATCCGATCCGTGTCGACCTTCTCCGTACCGAACGTCTCGACGAACAGACCCACCGGCTCGGCCTTGCCGATCGCGTACGCGACCTGCACCTCGCAGCGCGAGGCGAGGCCCGCGGCGACGACGTTCTTCGCGACCCAGCGCATCGCGTACGCCGCCGAACGGTCCACCTTGGACGGGTCCTTGCCCGAGAACGCGCCACCGCCGTGGCGGGCCATGCCGCCGTACGTGTCGATGATGATCTTGCGGCCGGTCAGACCCGCGTCACCCATCGGGCCGCCGATCTCGAAGCGGCCGGTGGGGTTCACGAGGAGGCGGTAGCCGTCGGTGTCGAGCTTGATGCCCTCTTCCACGAGCGCCTTCAGCTCGGCCTCGACCACGAACTCGCGGATGTCGGGCGCGAGCAGCGACTCCAGGTCGATGTCGCTCGCGTGCTGCGAGGAGACGACCACGGTGTCGAGGCGGACGGCCTTGTCGCCGTCGTACTCGATGGTGACCTGGGTCTTGCCGTCGGGGCGCAGGTACGGGATGGTCCCGTTCTTGCGGACCTCCGAGAGGCGCTTCGAGAGGCGGTGCGCCAGGAAGATCGGGAGCGGCATCAGCGTCGGCGTCTCGTCCGTCGCGTAGCCGAACATCAGGCCCTGGTCGCCGGCGCCCTGCTTGTCGAGCTCGTCCTCGTCACCCTCGACACGGTTCTCGTACGCCGTGTCGACACCCTGCGCGATGTCCGGGGACTGCGCGCCGATGGACACCGAGACGCCGCAGGAGGCGCCGTCGAAGCCCTTCTTAGAGGAGTCGTAACCGATCTCCAGGATCTTGTCCCGGACGAGCTGCGCGATGGGCGCGTAGGTCTTGGTGGTGACCTCGCCGGCCACGTGCACCAGGCCGGTGGTGATCAGCGTCTCGACGGCGACCCGGGAGGTCGGGTCCTCCGCCAGAAGCGCGTCGAGAATGGTGTCGCTGATCTGGTCAGCGATCTTGTCGGGGTGACCTTCGGTCACGGACTCCGAGGTGAAAAGGCGACGGGACACAACGCTCCCTGAGGTTGCAGCGGCTGCTGGCTGATCATTGGCGGACGGACGGGAGCTGCGCCCGACATCGTCCGAGAACAGTTTATCGGTCGCGGTCGACAGACGGTCCACCTGTCTCGCCTCTCGGGAAACGCTGTGACCTGCGGCACGCGCATTTTGCCGAATGCCGAGTGCGGTTGGCCAGAGCCGCCACGCACGAATGTCAGGTTTCGGCGAACTGACAGACGGCTGACAGATGGCTGAAACAATTCAGGCGAGACGGTGTGCGACCAGATCCCACACGGTCTCGGCCAGGGCTTCCTTCGGACCGTACGGAACGGCGGTCTCGCTTCCGTCGGCGCCCAGCACAACCGCCTCGTTCTCCTCGGAACCGAACGTCTTGCGCTCCCCCACCTCGTTCACCACCAGCAGATCGCACCCTTTACGGCCCAGTTTGGTACGGCCGTTGGCGAGGACGTCGTCCGTCTCGGCGGCGAACCCGACGACCACCTGTCCTGGGCGGGCCCGGTCGGCGGCGATCTCCGCGAGGATGTCCGGATTCCGCACCAGGACGATCGGGTCGGGTTCCTTGCCGTCTTTCTTCTTGATCTTCCCGGCCGCGTACTCCGCCGGGCGGAAGTCCGCGACCGCCGCGGCCATGACGACCGCGTCAGCGTCCGCGGCGGCCTTCAGCACCGCTTCCCGCAGCTGTACGGCGGTCCCGACCGGGACGACGTCCACGCCCGCCGGGTCCGGCAGCCCCGTGTTCGCCGCGATCAGCGTGACCCGGGCGCCCCGGGCGGCGGCGGTGCGCGCGAGGGCGTAACCCTGCTTGCCGGAGGAGCGGTTGCCGAGGAAGCGGACCGGGTCGAGGGGCTCGCGGGTGCCGCCGGCGCTGACGACGACGTGCCGGCCCTTGAGGTCGGGCTCGGTGACGCCCCGCGCGAGCACCCGGCGGCAGACCTCGAAGATCTCGGTGGGGTCGGGCAGCCGCCCCTTGCCGGTGTCGACACCGGTCAGCCGGCCGACGGCGGGCTCGATCACGACGGCGCCGTGGCGGCGCAGTGTCGCCACGTTCTCCTGGGTGGCCGGGTGTTCCCACATCTCCGTGTGCATGGCGGGCGCGAAGACGACCGGACAGCGGGCGGTGAGGAGGGTGTTGGTGAGGAGGTCGTCGGCCAGGCCGTGGGCCGCCTTCGCCAGCATGTCCGCCGTCGCCGGAGCCACGACCACCAGGTCGGCGCTCTGGCCGATGCGCACGTGCGGGACCTCGTGGACGTCGTCCCACACCTCGGTCGAGACGGGGTGCCCGGAGAGCGCGGACCAGGTGGCCGCGCCGACGAAGTGCAGGGCGGACGCGGTGGGGACGACACGGACGTCATGGCCCGACTCCGTCAGTCTGCGCAGCAGCTCACAGGCCTTGTACGCGGCGATGCCACCGCTGACCCCCAGAACGACCTTGGGCTTGTCCACCGTCTCTCCCCGAGCTCGGAAACGTGCGTGCGACCAATGCGACTCCTACGACTCCATGACACACCACAGGCCCGACAGTCGCTGCCGGGCCTGTGGATAAAGCTGCTGCGTCTCAGGTCGCGGGGCCCTCGACGGCCTCGGAGGTCAGCAGACCCGCGTTGATCTCACGCAGGGCGATGGAGAGCGGCTTCTCGTGGACGTGGGTGTCGACGAGCGGACCGACGTACTCCAGGAGACCCTCGCCGAGCTGCGAGTAGTACGCGTTGATCTGACGGGCACGCTTGGCGGCGTAGATCACGAGGCTGTACTTCGAATCGGTGGCCTCAAGAAGCTCGTCGATCGGAGGGTTGATGATGCCCTCGGGAGCGGTGATGGAAGAGGACACGCTCTGCCTTCCGAAAGATGGGATGAGATCGGAAAAACGATCACACAACTTCCATCAAGGCTAGCAGCTCGCGCGCTACGTCCTCGACGGAGGTGTTGACCAGGGTCGCGTCGAACTCGGGCTCCGCCGCGAGTTCGATCTTGGCCGCGTCCAGGCGGCGCTCGATCACCTCGGGCGGCTCGGTGCCCCGTCCGGTGAGCCTGCGCACCAGCTCCTCCCAGGAGGGAGGAGCCAGGAACACCGAGTGCGCCTCGGACATGGACTCGCGGACCTGCCGGGCGCCCTGGAGATCGATCTCCAGGAGGACCGGCACGCCGGACTCCAGGTGCTCCAGCACAGCCGTACGCGGCGTGCCGTAGCGGTTGCCGGCGAATTCGGCCCACTCCAGAAGCTCGCCGTTGGCGATCAGCTTGTCCATCTCCTCGTCGGAGACGAAGAAGTAGTGGACGCCGTGCTTCTCGCCGGGGCGGGGCCTGCGGGTCGTCGCCGACACCGAGAGCCACACCTCGGGGTGTTCCTTGCGCATATGGGCGACGACCGTGCTCTTGCCGACCCCGGAAGGGCCGGAGAGCACGGTCAGCCGCGGACGTACGTCCGGGGGCTCGGGGGTCGTCCCCCGGAATGTTGCAGCCATGCAGCGATTATTCCAGCAATCCCGGTGTGCCCGGGACTCCCTGTCCGGAGTACCCGGACTCAGGAACCAGTGCTGCCGAACTCACGCTCCAGGGAGGCGATCTGGTTGGAACCAAGGCCACGGACACGGCGGCTCTCGGAGATACCGAGTCGCTCCATGATCTGCTTGGCGCGGACCTTGCCCACGCCGGGCAGGGACTCAAGCAGGGCGGAGACCTTCATCTTGCCGATGACGTCGTTCTCCTGGCCCTGCTTGATGACGTCATGCAGGGAGGCGCCGGAGTGCTTGAGTCGATTCTTGACCTCGGCCCGCTCCCGGCGAGCCGCGGCGGCCTTTTCGAGCGCGGCTGCGCGCTGTTCAGGGGTAAGGGGCGGAAGAGCCACGCCTACGTCACCTCGGATGTCGAACTGTCGGATACGGACCGGTGAGGAACCTAGTCGCCCCACACCTGGGGAGCTACGAGCAACACGCTTGCCCGTTGACTCTGCTCGGAGACTAGCGGCCAGGGACGCCAGAGTCAGCGAGAACAGAGGAAAAGTCCTGGTCAGCCTGCGCCAGGCCGGACATTTCCGACATAACGCCCCTGATTTGAGGATGTATTCAGACTCAAGTCGCTCCGGAGTCGCTCGTGGAGCCACTCATCGGAGGACTCGATCGACCCGTTCGAACACCTCAGACGGTCGCAAAGGCGACGCGGATCTCCTCCGCGAAGCGTTCCGAGGCCGCTCGCAGCGCTCCCACGTCGGGACCGTGACGTAGAACACCTCGGCTCACGTTCGGGACGACATTGCGCAGCACCGCTCCGAAGACCCCGGGAAGATCGGCCGGAGTGGCCCCCTGCGCCCCGATGCCGGGCGCGAGGATCGGACCGTCGAACGCGAGGTCGTACGACGACAGGTCGCCCAGCGTGGCGCCGACGACGGCCCCGAAGGAGCCCAGCGGCTCCTCCCCGGCGTTCTCGGCGGCCAGGTGGGCCAGCATGGTCGCTCCGATGTTCCGGCCGTCCGCGCGGACGGCGTGCTGCACCTCGCCGCCCTCCGGGTTGGAGGTCAGCGCGAGCACGAAGAGGCCCGCGCCGCTCTCCCGCGCCAGTTCGATCGCCGGGGCGAGCGAGCCGTAGCCGAGATACGGCGAGACGGTCAGCGCGTCGGAGAACAGCGGGGAGTCCTTCCGGAGGAATGCCTCGGCGTACGCGACCATGGTCGAGCCGATGTCACCGCGCTTGGCGTCCATCACGACCAGCGCGCCGGCTGCCCGCGCCTCCTCGACCGACTTCTCCAGGACGGCGATCCCGCGCGAGCCGAAGCGCTCGAAGAAGGCACTCTGCGGCTTGAAGACGGCAACCCGGTCGGCCAGCGCCTCGACGACCGTCCGGCTGAACCGCTCCAGGCCGGCGACATCGTCGTTCAGGCCCCACTCGGTGAGCAGCGAGGCATGGGGGTCGATGCCGACGCAGAGCGGGCCACGCTCGTCCATGGCCTGGCGGAGGCGTGCACCGAAGGGTTCCAGGGGGCTCATACCGGCTGCTTCCTTACGTCGGCGCCGACCGCGTCGGCGAGGGTGGTGTACGGGCTCGTGCGCAGGCGCGCGGCGAGGCCCTTGTGAATGGCGCGGCCCCAGAAGGGCCCCTCGTAGATGAAGGCGCTGTAGCCCTGCACGAGCGTGGCACCGGCGAGGATGCGCTGCCAGGCGTCCTCGGCGTCTTCGATGCCGCCGACGCCCACGAGGGTGATCCGGTTACCCACGCGCGCGTAGAGGCGGCGCAGTACCTCCAGGGAGCGGGACTTCAGGGGCGCTCCCGACAGTCCGCCGGTCTCCTTGACGAGTTCAGGTTCGGATTTCAAACCGAGGCCCTCGCGCGCGATGGTGGTGTTCGTGGCGATGATCCCGTCCAGGCCGAGTTCGACGGCGAGGTCGGCGACCGCGTCCACGTCCTCGTCGGCGAGGTCCGGGGCGATCTTCACCAGCAGCGGGACGCGGCGGTCGGTCACCGCGCGGTCGGCGGCCTCACGGACGGCGGTCAGCAGCGGGCGCAGTGCCTCGGTCGCCTGGAGGTTGCGCAGCCCGGGCGTGTTGGGCGACGACACGTTGACGACGAGATAGTCGGCGTGCCGGGCGAGTCTCTCGGCCGACTTCGCGTAGTCGCCGACGGCCTCCTCCTCGGGTACGACCTTGGTCTTGCCGATGTTGACGCCGACGACGGTCCTGAAGACCGCCTCACGGGCCGCCAGGCGGGCCGCCACGGCCGCGGAGCCCTCGTTGTTGAAGCCCATGCGGTTGATCAGCGCGCGGTCCGGCACGAGGCGGAACAGCCGCTTCTTGGGGTTGCCGGGCTGCGGCTCCCCCGTGACCGTGCCGATCTCGACATGGTCGAAGCCGAGCATCGACATGCCGTCGATCGCGACCGCGTTCTTGTCGAAGCCCGCGGCGAGCCCGAACGGGCCGTGCATGCGCAGCCCGAATGCCTCCGTACGCAACTCCTCGAACCGGGGCGCGAGGGCGGCCGCGACGAACGTCCGCAGGACGGGGATGCGGACGGCGAGCCGGATCCAGCGGAAGGCGAGGTGATGGGCCTGCTCCGGGTCCATCCGTTTGAAGGCCAGGCGGAAGAAAAGCTTGTACATCTCAGTGTCCTCACGAGAAGGGGGACACCGTTTCCGGTGTCCCCCTCAAGGCTGCTAGTCGCGGGCCGCGGTCAGGTGTTCGGCGTGTTCCTGGAGTGAACGCACGCCCACGTCACCGTGGTTGAGGGCGTCGATGCCCTGGACGGCGGCGGCGAGCGCCTGGACCGTCGTGAGGCAGGGCACGGAGCGCGCCACGGCCGCCGTACGGATCTCGTAGCCGTCGAGGCGGCCGCCGGTGCCGTACGGGGTGTTGACGATGAGGTCGACCTCGCCGTCGTGGATGAGCTGGACGATGGTCTTCTCGCCGTTCGGGCCGACGCCCTCAGACTGCTTGCGGACGACCGTCGCGTTCAGGCCGTTGCGCTTGAGGACCTCGGCGGTGCCGGACGTGGCGAGCAACTCGAAGCCGTGGGCGACCAGTTCGCGCGCCGGGAAGATCATCGAGCGCTTGTCGCGGTTGGCGACGGAGATGAAGGCGCGGCCCTTGGTGGGCAGCGGGCCGTAGGCGCCCGCCTGGGACTTGGCGTACGCCGTGCCGAAGACGGAGTCGATGCCCATGACCTCGCCGGTGGAGCGCATCTCCGGGCCGAGGACCGTGTCGACGCCGCGCCCGTGGATGTCGCGGAAGCGCGACCACGGCATGACGGCCTCCTTGACGGAGATCGGTGCGTCGAGCGGCAGTGTGCCACCGTCGCCGTTGGCCGGCAGCAGGCCCTCGGCCCGAAGCTCGGCGACCGTCGCGCCCAGCGAGATGCGGGCGGCGGCCTTCGCGAGCGGTACCGCGGTCGCCTTCGAGGTGAAGGGGACCGTACGGGACGCGCGCGGGTTGGCCTCCAGGACGTAGAGGATGTCCCCGGCCATCGCGAACTGGATGTTGATCAGTCCGCGCACGCCGACACCCTTGGCGATGGCCTCGGTTGAGGTCCGCAGGCGCTTGATGTCGAAGCCGCCCAGGGTGATCGGCGGCAGGGCGCAGGCAGAGTCGCCGGAGTGGATGCCGGCCTCCTCGATGTGCTCCATGACACCGCCGAGGTACAGCTCGTGGCCGTCGTAGAGCGCGTCGACGTCGATCTCGATGGCGTCGTCGAGGAAGCGGTCGACCAGGACCGGCCGGGAGGGGCTGATCTCGGTGGACTCGGCGATGTACGACTCCAGGCGGGTCTCGTCGTAGACGATCTCCATGCCGCGGCCGCCGAGGACGTACGACGGGCGGACGAGGACCGGGTAGCCGATCTCGTCGGCGATGGCCTTGGCGCCGACGAAGGTGGTCGCCGTGCCGTGCTTGGGGGCCGGGAGGCCCGCCTCCGCGAGGACCTGGCCGAAGGCGCCGCGGTCCTCGGCGGCGTGGATCGCCTCCGGGGACGTGCCGACGACCGGGACGCCGTTGTCCTTGAGGGACTGTGCCAGTCCCAGCGGGGTCTGGCCGCCGAGCTGCACGATGACACCGGCGACCGGTCCGGCCTGCTGCTCGGCGTGGACGATCTCCAGCACGTCTTCCAGCGTGAGCGGCTCGAAGTACAGGCGGTCGGAGGTGTCGTAGTCCGTGGAGACGGTCTCGGGGTTGCAGTTGACCATCACGGTCTCGTAGCCGGCGTCGCTGAGCGCGAAGGAGGCGTGGACGCAGGAGTAGTCGAACTCGATGCCCTGGCCGATGCGGTTGGGTCCGGAGCCCAGGATGATGACCGCGGGCTTCTCGCGCGGGGCGACCTCGTTCTCCTCGTCGTAGGACGAGTAGAAGTACGGGGTCTTCGCGGCGAACTCGGCGGCGCAGGTGTCGACCGTCTTGTAGACCGGGCGGATGCCGAGTGCGTGCCGGACCTCGCGGACGACGTCCTCGCGCAGGCCGCGGATCTCGCCGATCTGCTGGTCGGAGAAGCCGTGCCGCTTGGCCTCGGCGAGCAGCTCCGGGTCCAGCTTGTCGGCGGCGGCCAGCTCGTCGGCGATCTCCTTGATGAGGAAGAGCTGGTCGACGAACCAGGGGTCGATCTTCGTGTAGTCGAAGACCTCCTCCTGGGTGGCGCCCGCGCGGATGGCCTGCATGACGGTGTTGATCCGGCCGTCGGTGGGCCGTACGGCCTCTTCGAGGAGCTGGGTCTTGTCGCCGGGCTCGCCGACGAAGGTGAACTGGCTGCCCTTCTTCTCCAGGGAGCGCAGCGCCTTCTGGAAGGCCTCGGTGAAGTTGCGGCCGATGGCCATGGCCTCGCCGACCGACTTCATGGTGGTGGTGAGGGTGGAGTCGGCGGACGGGAACTTCTCGAAGGCGAAACGGGGCGCCTTGACGACCACGTAGTCGAGGGTCGGCTCGAAGGAGGCCGGGGTCTCGCGCGTGATGTCGTTCGGGATCTCGTCGAGCGTGTAGCCGACGGCCAGCTTGGCGGCGATCTTGGCGATCGGGAAGCCGGTGGCCTTGGAGGCGAGGGCCGAGGAGCGGGACACGCGCGGGTTCATCTCGATGACGATGACGCGGCCGTCGACCGGGTCGATCGCGAACTGGATGTTGCAGCCGCCGGTGTCGACGCCGACCTCGCGGATGATCGCGATGCCCACGTCGCGCAGCACCTGGTACTCGCGGTCGGTCAGCGTCATCGCCGGGGCGACGGTGATCGAGTCGCCGGTGTGCACGCCCATGGGGTCGAAGTTCTCGATGGAGCAGACGACCACGACGTTGTCGTTCTTGTCGCGCATCAGCTCCAGCTCGTACTCCTTCCAGCCGAGGATGGACTCCTCCAGGAGGACCTCGGTGGTGGGAGACAGAGTGAGGCCCTGGCCGGCGATGCGGCGCAGTTCCTCCTCGTCGTGCGCGAAGCCGGAACCGGCGCCGCCCATGGTGAAGGAGGGGCGGACGACGACCGGGTAGCCGCCGAGCGTGTCGACGCCCTGGATGACGTCGTCCATGGAGTGGCAGATGACCGAGCGGGCGGACTCGCCGTACCCGATCTTCTGGCGGACGGCCTCGACGACGCCCTTGAAGAGGTCGCGGTCCTCGCCCTTGTTGATGGCCTCGACATTGGCGCCGATCAGCTCGACGCCGTACTTCTCCAGGGTGCCCGCCTCGTGCAGCGAGATGGCGGTGTTGAGCGCCGTCTGGCCGCCCAGGGTGGGCAGCAGGGCGTCCGGCCGCTCCTTGGCGATGATCTTCTCGACGAAGTCCGGGGTGATCGGCTCGACATAGGTGGCGTCGGCGATCTCCGGGTCGGTCATGATCGTCGCCGGGTTGGAGTTGACCAGGATGACGCGGAGGCCCTCGGCGCGCAGGATGCGGCAGGCCTGGGTGCCGGAGTAGTCGAACTCGGCGGCCTGGCCGATGACGATCGGGCCGGAGCCGATGACCAGGACGGACTGGATATCGGTGCGCTTAGGCACGCTGGCCCTCCATCAAAGATGTGAAGCGGTCGAACAGGTAGGCGGCGTCGTGCGGGCCGGCCGCCGCCTCGGGGTGGTACTGGACGCTGAACGCCGGCCGGTCGAGCAGCCGCAGCCCCTCGACGACCTGGTCGTTCAGGCAGACGTGCGAGACCTCGGCGCGGCCGTAGGGCGTGTCGGAGACCTTGTCGAGGGGCGCGTCGACGGCGAAGCCGTGGTTGTGCGCGGTGACCTCGACCTTGCCGGTCGTACGGTCCTGCACGGGCTGGTTGATGCCCCGGTGGCCGTACTTCAGCTTGTACGTGCCGAAGCCGAGCGCGCGGCCGAGGATCTGGTTGCCGAAGCAGATGCCGAAGAGCGGCGTACCGCGCTCCAGGACGGCCTGCATGACGGCGACCGGGTGGTCGGCGGTGGCGGGGTCGCCGGGGCCGTTGGAGAAGAAGACCCCGTCGGGCTGTACGGCGTACACGTCCTCGACGGTCGCGGTGGCCGGGAGCACGTGCACCTCGATGCCGCGCTCGGCCATGCGGTGCGGGGTCATGCCCTTGATGCCGAGGTCGACGGCGGCGACGGTGAACTTCTTCTCACCGATCGCGGGGACGACGTACGTCTCCTTGGTGGCGACCTCGGCGGAGAGGTCGGCGCCCGTCATCTCGGGGGCCTGGCGCACCTCGGCGAGCATGGTGCCGTCGTCGGGCAGCGCGCTGCCGGAGAAGATGCCGACGCGCATGGCGCCGCGCTCGCGCAGATGGCGGGTCAACGCGCGCGTGTCGATGCCGGAGATCCCGACGACGCCCTGGTTGCGCAGCTCCTCGTCCAGGGAGCGGCGGGAGCGCCAGTTGGAGGGCACGCGCGCGGGGTCGCGCACCACGTAGCCGGCGACCCAGATGCGCTGGGACTCGGGGTCCTCGTCGTTCACACCGGTGTTGCCGATGTGCGGGGCGGTCATCACGACGACCTGGCGGTGGTACGACGGGTCGGTGAGGGTCTCCTGGTAGCCGGTCATGCCGGTGGAGAACACGGCCTCGCCGAAGGTCACCCCCACGGACCCGTAGGCGCGGCCGCGGAAGATCCGGCCGTCCTCCAGGACGAGTACGGCGGGAACCTTGGCGGCTCCCCTTGTGGAGGTCGTCATCGTGCGCCTTCCGTGTCGATGCTCTTGTTGATCATGCTGTTCAAGGTCTCGACCCACTCCGTGTGCTCGGCCGCGTGGTCGGAGCGGAACCCGGAGTCGATCAGCCGGTCGCCGTGTGCCCACGTCACGACCAGCAGGCCGCCCTCGCTGAGGACCTTCCCGGCGATGCCCTTGCCGAGCAGGGCCTCGCGCAGCGCCCCGGCCGGGATGAAGAAGTCGGTGGCTCCCGGTCGTACGACATCCAGGCCGGCCTCCGTCAGCGTCAGCTCGACCCGGCTGCGGGTGCCCAGGCCGTGCGCCACGATGCGGTCGAGCCACTGCCCGGCGGTGGTGGAGCCGTGGTAGCGGCCGCTCATCGTCAGTCTCGCCTCGCCGGGCTCTTCCGGCGCGGTGGGCAGCTCGGGGATGTCGCCCTGGAGCGTGCCGCGCCACTTCCAGCCCTCGCGCATCAGCCAGTAGACGAGCGCGATGAACAGGGCGAGGCCGACGAGCCAGCCGATACGGGCGGCCCAGTCGGTCACCGGGGCGGACTTCTCCCCGGCCGCGAGGTGGGTCAGTTCCAGAGGTGTCACGTGAGCTTCCCGTCGACGAGCGTGGCCTTGCCCCGGAGCCAGGTGTGCGTCACACGGCCCGGCAGCTCACGCCCCTCGTACGGGGTGTTGCGACTGCGCGAAGCGAAGCCCGCGGGGTCCACCGACCCACGGTATTCCGTGTCGACGAGCGTGAGGTTGGCGGGCTCACCAGCCGAGACGGGACGGCCGTGACCCACCGCCCGCCCGATCTCTGCGGGCTTGGCGGACATGCGCTCGGCGACCCCGGCCCAGGTGAGGAGCCCGGTGTCCACCATGGTCTCCTGCACCACTGACAACGCGGTCTCCAGGCCGACCATCCCCATGGCGGCGGCGGCCCACTCGCAGTCCTTGTCCTCGTGCGGGTGCGGGGCGTGGTCGGTGGCGACGATGTCGATCGTGCCGTCGGCGAGCGCCTCGCGCAGGGCCAGCACATCGCGCTCGGTGCGCAGCGGCGGGTTGACCTTGAAGACGGGGTTGTAGGAGCGCACCAGCTCATCCGTGAGGAGGAGATGGTGCGGAGTGACCTCGGCGGTCACGTCGATGCCCCGGGACTTGGCCCAGCGGACGATCTCGACGGACCCGGCGGTCGAGAGGTGGCAGATGTGGACGCGGGAGCCGACGTGCTCGGCGAGCAGGACGTCCCGGGCGATGATCGATTCCTCGGCCACCGCCGGCCAGCCCCCGAGCCCGAGTTCGGCGGAGACGACGCCCTCGTTCATCTGGGCGCCCTCGGTGAGGCGCGGCTCCTGCGCGTGCTGGGCGACGACTCCGCCGAAGGCCTTCACGTACTCCAGCGCGCGGCGCATGATCACCGCGTCGTCGACGCACTTGCCGTCGTCCGAGAAGACGGTGACCCCGGCGGCCGACTCGTGCATGGCGCCCAGCTCGGCGAGCTTCTTGCCCTCCAGGCCGACCGTGACGGCGCCGATGGGCTGCACATCGCAGTAGCCGTGTTCCTGGCCGAGCCGGTAGACCTGCTCGACGACTCCGGCGGTGTCAGCGACGGGGAAGGTGTTGGCCATGGCGAACACGGCTGTGTAACCACCGCTGGCAGCCGCGCGGGTACCGGTCAGGACGGTCTCGGAGTCCTCGCGGCCGGGCTCGCGCAGGTGGGTGTGCAGGTCGACGAGGCCCGGCAGCAGCACCTTGCCGTCGGCCTCGACGACCTCGGCGCCGTCGGCGCTCAGACCGACGCCCACCGCCGCAATCTGCGAACCGTCGATCAGGACGTCCTGCGGCTCGCCGCCGAGCACCTTCGCACCACGGATCAGGATCTTGCTCATGTGACTTACTTCTCCTCGATACGGGCGTGGCTGACGGCGGGTTCGTTGCCGCCCAGAAGCAGATAGAGCACGGCCATCCGGATGGACACTCCGTTTGCGACCTGCTCGACGACGGTGCAGCGGTCCGAGTCGGCGACCTCGGCGGTGATCTCCATGCCCCGGACCATCGGCCCCGGGTGCATCACGATGGCGTGCTCGGGCATCTTCGCCATCCGCTCGCCGTCGAGGCCGTAGCGCCGCGAGTACTCGCGCTCGGTCGGGAAGAACGCCGCGTTCATGCGCTCGCGCTGCACGCGCAGCAGCATCACCGCGTCGGACTTGGAGAGCGTGCTGTCGAGGTCGTACGACACCTCGCAGGGCCAGGCCTCGACGCCGACCGGCACCAGGGTGGGCGGGGCGACGAGGGTGACCTCGGCGCCCAGGGTGTGCAGCAGGTCGACGTTCGAGCGGGCGACGCGGCTGTGCAGGATGTCGCCGACGAGCGTGATCCGCTTGCCGGCCAGGTCCTGCCCGAGCCCGGCGTCCCGGCCGACCAGCCGGCGCCGCATGGTGAACGCGTCCAACAGGGCCTGCGTCGGGTGCTGGTGGGTGCCGTCCCCGGCGTTGATGACGGCCGCGTCGATCCACCCGGAGGTGGCGAGCCGGTACGGCGCCCCGGAGGCACCGTGCCGGATCACGACCGCGTCGACGCCCATGGCCTCCAGGGTCTGCGCGGTGTCCTTCAGGGACTCGCCCTTGGAGACGCTCGACCCCTTGGCGGTGAAGTTGATGACGTCGGCGGAGAGGCGCTTCTCGGCGGCTTCGAAGGAGATACGCGTGCGCGTGGAGTCCTCGAAGAAGAGGTTGACGACGGTACGGCCGCGCAGGGTCGGCAGTTTCTTGATCGGCCGGTCGGCGACCCTGGCCATCTCCTCGGCGGTGTCGAGGATCAGGACGGCGTCGTCGCGGGTGAGGTCGGCGGCCGAGATGAGATGACGCTGCATCTGTCAGGCTCCGTAAGGCAGTTCGCGAAAGAGGGAGATTCCGGGCAGACGGGGGCACGCCGAACCGGCGTACGCCCTCGGCCCGCTACGGGGTCTGCTTGGCGCCGAGCAGCACGGTGTCGCGACCGTCCTCCTCGGCGAGCTGGACCTTGACCGTCTCCCGCAGCGACGTGGGGAGGTTCTTGCCGACGTAGTCGGCGCGGATCGGCAGTTCGCGGTGGCCTCTGTCGACCAGGACCGCGAGCTGCACCGCGCGGGGGCGCCCGATGTCATTCAGGGCGTCGAGGGCGGCGCGGATGGTGCGGCCGGAGAAGAGCACGTCGTCGACGAGGACGACCAGGCGGCCGTCGATGCCGTCACCGGGGATGTCGGTGCGGGCCAGCGCGCGGGGCGGGTGCATGCGCAGGTCGTCGCGGTACATGGTGATGTCGAGGGAGCCGACCGGGATCTTGCGGTCGGTGATCTCTTCGAGCTTGACGGCGAGCCGCTGGGCGAGGAAGACGCCCCGGGTCGGGATGCCGAGGAGCACCACGTCGTCGGCGCCCTTGGCGCGTTCGACGATCTCGTGGGCGATGCGGGTCAGGACCCGCGCGATGTCGGGGGCTTCGAGAACCGGCCGTGCATCGGACTCGTACTGCTGGGTGTCCATAAGAAACGGACCTCCTTCTCCGCCTCACAGGACGGACGTTAAAGGACGTCGGATTTGCGCCAACCACGGTAGCAGGCCGGGGCGACACCCCTGATCACCCCTATGGAGTAATCGGACACCGCTACCACGGAAGAGCCGGTGCGGACCATTCGGCTTGACGCAGCAGCGTAACGCTGCGTAACCTCACAGTGAGTTACCAGCCGCGCGGCGCGGAAACACTGCAGCCGCGTCGACACAGTGTCCGGGAGCTATATGTCCAGCGAATACGCCAAACAGCTCGGGGCCAAGCTCCGGGCCA
Organism: Streptomyces sp. P5F9; assembly: GCF_057961495.1. Taxonomy (NCBI): domain Bacteria; kingdom Bacillati; phylum Actinomycetota; class Actinomycetes; order Kitasatosporales; family Streptomycetaceae; genus Streptomyces; species Streptomyces sp. P5F9. Next base: position 17,265 of record NZ_JBXVPZ010000144.1, read on the forward strand.
TCCGCACCCAGCAGGGCCTTTCCCTCCACGGTGTCGAGGAGAAGTCACAGGGACGCTGGAAGGCGGTCGTGGTCGGGTCGTACGAGCGCGGCGACCGCGCCGTCACCGTGCAGCGCCTCGCCGAGTTGGCCGACTTCTACGGGGTTCCGGTGCAGGAGCTGCTGCCGGGCACCACGCCGGGCGGGGCCGCCGAGCCGCCGCCGAAGCTGGTCCTGGACCTGGAGCGGCTGGCCCACGTGCCCGCCGAAAAGGCCGGCCCGCTACAGCGCTACGCGGCGACGATCCAGTCGCAGCGCGGTGACTACAACGGCAAGGTGCTCTCGATCCGCCAGGACGACCTGCGCACACTCGCCGTCATCTACGACCAGTCGCCCTCGGTCCTCACCGAGCAGCTCATCAGCTGGGGCGTGCTGGACGCGGACGCGCGTCGCGCGGTCTCCCACGAGGAGAACTGAGCCGCTTCCCGTCTGAGCAGAAACGTGCCGCCGGGGTGGCCGGAACTTCACTGTTCCGGCCACCCCGGCGGCTTTCTGCGGGCCTCAGGAGCCTCACGGGCACCCGGGAACGCCGGAGGGCCCGCAGCGGTTGCTGCGGGCCCTCCGGCGTTTCGCTCGCGTACTGCTCTACGCCTCGTCGCGGCGCAGCGAGGGCTTCAGGTCCTTGAAACGGCCCAGCAGGCCGTTCACGAACGAGGGCGACTCGTCCGTGGAGAACTCCTTCGCCAGCTGCACCATCTCGTCGAGGACGACGGCGTCCGGGGTCTCGTCGGCCCAGATCAGCTCGTAGGCGCCGAGGCGCAGGATGTTGCGGTCCACCACGGGCATGCGGTCGAGCGTCCAGCCGACCGAGTACTGCGCGATCAGCTCGTCGATGCGGCGCGCGTGCTGCGCGTACCCCTCGACCAGCTCCATCGTGTACTCGCTGACCGGGGGCTGCCGGGTGTCGTCCCGGGAGAGCCGGATCCAGTCCGCGAGGACGGTCTGGACGCCGACACCGCGCTGGTCGCCCTCGAAGAGGATCTGGAAGGCGCGCTTGCGGGCCGTATTGCGGGCAGCCACGGTTAGCTGTTCACCCGGCCGAGGTAGTCGCTGGAGCGGGTGTCGACCTTGATCTTCTCACCGGTGGTGATGAAGAGCGGGACCTGGATCTGGTAGCCGGTCTCCAGGGTGGCGGGCTTGGTGCCACCGGTGGAGCGGTCGCCCTGGACGCCGGGCTCGGTCTCCTGGATGACCAGCTCGACGGCGGCCGGCAGCTCGACGAAGAGCACCTCGCCCTCGTGCTGCGCGACCGTGGCGGTGAAGCCCTCGATCAGGAAGTTGGCGGCGTCGCCGACGGCCTTGCGGTCGACCATGAGCTGGTCATAGGTCTCCATGTCCATGAAGACGAAGTACTCGCCGTCCATGTACGAGAACTGCATGTCGCGCTTGTCGACAGTGGCCGTCTCGACCTTGACGCCGGCGTTGAACGTCTTGTCGACGACCTTGCCGGAGAGCACGTTCTTGAGCTTGGTGCGCACGAAGGCAGGGCCCTTGCCGGGCTTGACGTGCTGGAACTCGACGACGGACCAGAGCTGGCCCCCGTCGAGCTTGAGCACCAGGCCGTTCTTGAGGTCGTTCGTGGAAGCCACGGTTGCGGAATCTCCTGGACTGACGTGGACGACCACGGGACACGCGCACAGCTCGAAAAGCTAGAGCGCGAGCAGCTCCTTGGTCGTGATGGTGAGTAGCTCGGGTCCGCCGTCCGCCTCAGGGCGTACGACGAGCGTGTCATCGATCCGGACACCGCCCCGGCCCGGGAGGTGAACCCCCGGTTCGACGGTGACCGGCACGCAAGCGTCCAGTTTACCCATGGCCGCGGGGGCCAGCTGCGGCTCCTCGTCGATTTCGAGCCCGACACCGTGGCCGGTGAGGGCTGCGAGGCCCTCCGAGTACCCCGCGGAGTCCAGCACCTGGCGGGCCGCGCGGTCCACGTCGCGGTAGGCGGCGCCCGGGGTCAGGGACTCCCGCGCGGCCCTCTGGGCGGCGAAGACGAGGTCGTACAGCTCGATCTGCCAGTCGGCGGGAGAGGTCCCGATGACGAACGTCCGGCCGATCTCACAACGGTATCCGCGATAGGTGGCACCGAGGCAGACGGAAAGGAAATCTCCTTCCTCGACCCTGCGATCGGTCGGCCGGTGGCCGCGTCGGCCGGAGTGCGGGCCGGTGGCGACGGAGGTCGCGAAGGCGGGCCCGTCCGCTCCGTGGTCGACGAGCCGTCGCTCCAGTTCGAGGGCGAGATGGCGTTCGGTGCGGCCGACGAGGATCGACTCCAGCAGCTCTCCGAGGGCCTGGTCGGCGATCTCGGCGGCGATTCTCAGACAGGAGATCTCCTCCTCGTCCTTGACCACCCGCAGCTGTTCGACCGCGCCGCCGATGTCGGTGAGGCGGAGTGTGGGGGCGACCGAGCGGAGGGCTCGGTGGCGGGCCACGGTGAGGTGGTGTTCCTCTACGGCCATGGATTCGGCGCCGTGCGCTGCCGCGAGGTCCGCGGCGGATACGGCGGGGTCTCCATCGGGGCCGGGGAGTGTGTGGATGCGCAGGGCCTCGTCGGGGCGGCCCTCAGGCGGGCGTTCGTCCAGCGGGCCCGTGCAGACCAGCGTGTCCTCGCGCTTGCCGAGTAGCAGGACGGTGCCCTGCGGGGCTGGACCGGCCAGGTAGCGGACGTTGGCCGGGCGAGTGACCAGGGTGGACTGGCTGCCGGCGGCTTGGGCGCGTTCCCTCAGCCTGGCTCGGCGGGCTGCGTAGACCTCTGACATGAGATGAGCGTAGGAGCGGTGGCTGGATTGTGCTGGTTGGGAGAGTGCCGTTCGGGGGACGCAGCATGAGTTTCGGCTGCGGGTCTGTGGGGGCTGAGCGCGCCCACGCGGCGGAGCCGCATATACGACACAGCCCCGCGCCCCTTAGGGGAGACCACTTCCCGGTGATTACCAGCTCGGCGGGCTTGCTATCGATCGTGCGAGTACGCCGTTCAGGACCTGGGCCGTCTGCTGGACGTCCATCTGGGAGTTGTCGATGATCGGGAGGCCCGAGCCGTACCAGCCGGCCATGCGGCCGTGGATGCGGGCGACCTCCTCGTCGGTGAGGCGGCGGTTGCCGGAGCGTTCGGCGTTGCGTTCCAGGACGATTTCCAGGCCCGGGAGAAGGACGACGGGGAGGAGGCCGGGGCCCACGTGGCGTTTCCAGCCGCCGAGGCCGACCACCGGGCGGTCGGGGAAGACCGCGTCGTCGAGGATGCAGGAGATGCCGTTGGCGAGGAAGTTGCGGGCGGCGAAGCCGCAGGTGCGTCGGGCGAGACGGTACTGGGCCTCGGAGTGGTCGTTCCAGCCGGACTGGGGGTCGGCGAAGCCCGAGCGGACCCATTCGCGTACGTCGTCCAGGCTGATGTGGGCGGTGGGGACCCGGCGGTGGTCCGCCCAGTACTTGGCGACGCTCGTCTTGCCCGCGCCGGCGGGGCCGATGAGCAGCACCGCGAGGGTCGTGGAGGTCGGGTCGGCCGCGGCCTGCGCCGGTGGCGTGCTGGGCATGGGGACGGGGCCGCCCGGCGGGAGCTGGACGTGGCCGGTGGTGTCCGGGGCGTGGCGCGGGACCGCGTGCGGCGACGGCGGGGTGGGTGCGAAGCCCGGGGC
>NZ_JBXVPZ010000145.1:0-20903 GCF_057961495.1 Streptomyces sp. P5F9
GGCTAGGCCGGGGCGGGCTAGGCGGGGGCGCCCAGCTCCGCCCATACCGTCTTGCCGGTGACTCCCGGGGCGCGGACGACCCCCCAGTCCAGGCAGAGCCGCTGCACGATGAACATGCCGTGGCCGCCGGGGCGGCCCGCGCGGTGCGGGGTTCTGGGAGCGGGCTGGCCCGTGCCGCGGTCGGAGACCTCGACCCTGATCACCTTGTTCTCGCAGGTGATCCACATCTCGTCCGGGCCCTCGGCGTGCAGACAGGCGTTGGTGACCAGTTCGGAGACGACAAGGAGCACGTCCTCGGCGGCGGCGCGCCGGTCGGCACCCTCGGCCGGCAGCCATCCCCAGGCGTACAGGGCCTGGCGGGCGAAGTCGCGGGCCAGCGGTACGACCCCGCTCTCGCCCGCGAAACTGAGCCTGCGGGTGCTCCGGCCCACGGCCGGTTCGGCGTCGTCCCCGGCGGACGGCACAGAAGCGCCTCCGGCGGGCGCCTCCGCAGCGCCACCGGGCTCCGGGCGGTCGCCCGGCGGGTAGGGCCGGGTGGTGCTCATCAGCGCTTCACCTCACCGATTCACCGGTTCACGATTCAAGAGTCGGTACGTGTTCAAGAGTCAGTACTTCAAGAGTCAGTACGTGGATCAGGAGCGATTTCGTCGCTCGGGGTCTCGACAGGTTCAGATGTTCTCCTGCCCGAGCGAACCGGCAAAACACCCCTTACTCGGCACGGAAGGCGAGGCACGGGGAATCCGCCGGTCGCACGGGGAGAACGGGGTCAGCCGGACTCGTCGGCGAGGGCGGTCCCGAGGGTGTCATGGACGGTGAAGACCGCTTCCGCCCCGGTGATCTCGAACACGCGCGCCACCGCGGGCTTCATCGCCGCGAGGTGCACTCCGCCACCTGCGGCCTCCGCCTTCAGGCGCGCGCCGAGCAGTACGTTCAGGCCCGTGGAGTCGCAGAACTCCAGCCCTGAGCAGTCCACGACGAGCCGTGCGTACCCGTGGGTGAGCAGGTCCTCCAGCGGTTCCCGCAACAGATCGGCGGTGTGGTGATCCAACTCACCCGCCGGCGTCACGACAGCGCTGAGGCCCTCTTTCCGCACCTCGACCAGAAGCCGGCCAGACTGTGCGCTGCCGACCGTCCCGCGGTCCATGCCGTCTCTCTCTCCCGAGGTCGTGGCTGTTGACGTTCGCCCTGGAACACTACGCCTTCCTCACACTCTCTGACACCCGAACAACCGCCCATAAATGAACATATGGGTACACAGCGCACTTGCGGCGGGCTCCGGAAAGCGGGTAGGGCTAGTAGAGACAAGTATTTGGACATTCGATACGACGGACAAGTCCGGCCACCGACCGGCGCTCGCCCCGACTGTCGAAACGACCGACCGACCGACACGACCGGCTTTGGAGGCGCCGCACTCCGCAGTGCACGCACCGGCTTCGGCAGCCATATGCCGAGAACGATGGAGGACACCATGTCACCCCGGCTCGACGCATCGCCTACCCCGAAAGCGACGTCGACACCCCCACCGGCACAACTGGATCCCAATGCCATCGAGGGGCTCCCCGAGATCCCCCCGTACGACGAGGTCGGCGCCGTAGACGCACGGGCGCTCTCCAAGACCCTCTTCGAGCGGCTCGAATCGCTCGAAGAAGGCACGCACGAATACTCGTACGTCCGCAACACCCTCGTCGAACTCAACCTCGCGCTGGTCAAGTTCGCCGCCTCCCGGTTCCGCTCGCGCAGCGAACCGATGGAGGACATCATCCAGGTCGGCACCATCGGCCTGATCAAGGCGATCGACCGCTTCGAACTCAGTCGCGGTGTCGAGTTCCCCACTTTCGCGATGCCAACCATCGTCGGTGAGATCAAGCGCTTCTTCCGCGACACCTCGTGGTCCGTGCGCGTCCCGCGCCGGCTGCAGGAACTCCGGCTCGACCTGGCCAAGGCCGGCGACGAACTGGCCCAGCAACTCGACCGCGCCCCCACCGTGGCCGAGTTGGCCGAGCGCCTGAAGCTCTCCCGCGACGAGGTCGTCGAGGGCATGGCAGCGTCAAATGCCTACACGGCCAGCTCACTTGACGCGCAACCCGAGGAGGACGACTCCGAGGGCGCCCTCGCGGACCGCATCGGCTACGAGGACCACGGGCTCGAAGGCATCGAGTACGTCGAGTCGTTGAAGCCGCTGATCGCCGAACTCCCGTCCCGGGACCGGCAGATCCTCTCCCTGCGCTTCGTCGCCAACATGACGCAGTCGGAGATCGGCGACGAGCTGGGCATCTCGCAGATGCATGTGTCGCGGCTGCTGTCGCGGACATTGGTGCGGCTGCGGAAGGGACTCACGGTCGAGGAGTAGGAACTCCCCTGGCCGTACTCCTGTATTGCCCGTATCGCCTGTATCGCCTGTACTGAGCGCGGCGCGCGTGTGTGCGCCGCGCTCAGGCGTTCCCGGACGCCCCCGTTCCACCCCCGGGGTTACCCACAGAAACCTCTTTCCCGCCGGTCGCCTTCCACCACTATGGTCACCCGACAAACTGGCTGGTAGTCGTCCGCCGACTCCGACCTGTTCCTGGACAGCCGGGGGTCCGTGGCCAAGGGCGTCGGCATCTGGGAGTGCGATTCGGTGGACGGGAGCCACGGGGAGAACCTGCGGTTCGGGGCAGCGGTGGCGGGCGGGGTGAGGCGGAGACGGGCGGGGTGAAACGGAGGCCAACTACCGTTGCTCCGTATGACAGTCACCGAGATGGACATCACCGAGGACCTGATCCGGGATCTGTTGCGCGAGCAGTACCCCGACCTGGCGGATCGCCCCTTGAAGCTCGGCGCGCTCGGCTGGGACAACCAGGTGTGGCGGCTCGGGCACGACCTCGCCGTCCGGTTGCCGTGGGCGACGGAGTCCGCGGACGCGCTGCTGCGCAAGGAACACGCCTGGCTGCCCGGTCTCGCCCCGCGCCTTCCGCTGCCGGTCCCGGTCCCGCAGCGCCTGGGTGAGCCCTCCGAACGGTTTCCGCGCCCCTGGCTCGTCACCACCTGGGTACCGGGTGAGCCGGCCGACCGCGCCCCCGCGACGCGCGGCGCGGAGGCGGCCGTAGCGCTGGCGGACTTCCTGACCGCTCTGCACCGCCCCGCGCCCGAGGGGGCGCCGGAGGGACAGGGCCGCGGGGGTCCGCTCGCCGACCACGCCGAAGGCTTCGCGAACGGGCTCGCCTCGGCCACCGAGCTGGGCCTGATCCCCGACCCGGACGCCGTCCGCGCGGTCTGGGAGGACGCCGTAGCAGCACCTGCGTGGTCGGGCCCGCCGCTGTGGCTCCACGGCGACCTGCATCCGGCCAACGTCCTGACGACGAACGGCACGTTGTCCGGCGTGATCGACTTCGGCGACCTCTGCGCCGGTGACCCCGCCTACGACCTCGCCGCCGCGTGGATCCTGCTGCCGGACGGCGCGGCGGATCTGTTCCACGAGGCCTACCGTCCCGCTCCCGACGCCGCGACTCTGCGCCGCGCCCGGGGCTGTGCGGTGCTGCGGGCCCTCGGCGGCCTCCACATCGGCCATGCCGGCGACCACGGGCGCCCCGGGGGCAAGTCTACGTGGGGTCCGCCTGCCCGTGCCTCGCTACGACGGCTCATCGCATCGCCGTATCGCTGACGGGAGGTTGAGGAAACGGGCTCGGTTAGCGGGGCGCGGTGGTAGGACGGGGACCGGCAGTGCGCGGACAGCGGCCGGGGCGCGGGCCGAACGGGCCACTGCGGGACGGGAGTTGGGCATGGTGGGCACCACTGGCATGACGACGGCACAGAACATCGACGAGGTCGTGGACGGGCTTGCGGGGATCGTGCGGGAGGCGACCGGTGCGGGTGACCGGGTCGGGTACTTCGCGGCGCTGTACCGGCAGGTGACGGTGGAGATCCGCAAAGGCATCCACGCCGGGCAGTTCGAGGACGGCCCCCGGATGGACCGTTTCGACACGCTCTTCGGCAACCGCTACTTCGCCGCGTACGACGCCTGGCGCCGCGACCGGAGCGGGCCGCGCTGCTGGCGCGAGACGTTCGGGCTGCTGGAGGACTCCGACACCGCCATCGTCCAGCACCTGGTCCTCGGCGTGAACGCGCACATCAACCTCGACCTGGCCGTGGCCGCCGCGCGGACGAGCCCCGGCGAGGACATCCACGCACTCCAGCACGACTTCCTGCTGGTCAACGACATCCTCGCGGGGGTGGTGCTGGTGCTGGAGGACTCGGTGGGCGCCGTGTCACCTCTCCTGTCCCTGCTGGACCGGGTCGGGGGCCGCACCGATGAGGAGATCCTGGACTTCAGCGTCGTCCAGTCCCGGCAGGAGGCCTGGTACAACGCCGTGCTGCTGGCCGGGCAGAGCGAGACGGAACGCGCGGCCACCATCGAGCGGCTTGACGTGCGGGCGGCGGTACTGGCGCGATTGATCGCCCGGCCGGGCCTTCTCGTCCGACCGGCGCTGGAGCTGATCCGGGGTACGGAGAGTGGTGACGTGGGGGCTGTCATTGCGCATCTGGACGGGGCGATGGAGCGGGCGTCCGCCGGGCGGGCGGCGAGCTGAGGCCCGGCGGATCGGCCCTCCGCTTCAAGACCCCTCGGTGAACAACTCCCGTGCGTCGGCGACCTCGTGGGAGCGGTCGAACCAGGTACCGAGTTCGTCCAGGTCGGTGGAGGCGAGGATGCGGTCGCGGACGTCGGTGGGGACGTCGATCTGACGCCGTTGGAAAGTACGCAGAATGGCCGCCGACCACCCTTCGACGCGCCCTTCTTCCCTGCCCTCTTCCCGGCCTTCTTCCCTGCCTTCGTCTCGCACCTGCTCCGCCAGCGGGTGCCGCCAGAAGTACTGGATCGCCGTCATCAGGTCCCTCCACATCTGCTGGGCCTGGCGGTCTGCCAGGCATGAGTCGACGAACTGCACGAAGACCGCGGCACTGTCCGGGTCGATGGTCCGCAGGGCGGCAGCCAGGGACTCCAGTATGACGGCGGCTCTCGGCCCCTTGCCATGCGTCATCGCCGAAAGCACCGCAAGTGGTACGTCCCGTTCGGCCTCCCGCTCGTCCACGATCACCGGCACGTTGTCCGGACCGAGGACGAACGGGCGCACCGTCAGCGAGGGGCATCCGCGTACCCCGAGATGAATGGGCTCCGCGGCCCAACGTACTGTGGCGTGGCTCTGAGTGATGACGATGAGTACGGGCTCGCAGTGGTACTTCTCGTGCAGGTAGCTGAGGTAGTACGGCCAGCTGCCGCGTTTCCTCTTGTCGATATCGCCCTGCGATTCGACGACCAGGAGGTAGTCCCCTTCGTCGGTCTCCGCCCGGAGCAGCGTGTCCACGCGCCTCTCGACCGGTTCGATCTCGGTGAGGTCCACGTTCATGGCGGCGAACTCACGCGGTTCGGGGAAGGGGATGCGTAACACGCTCTGCAAGGCGCGGGTCAGAAGCGCGGGATCCTTCTGGAAGATCCGGTGCAGCGCTTCGTGCGACGAGCTGACCACTACGCCACCTCCAGTTGGCACCACACGTACTTGCCGCGCCGACCGTTCCTCGACAACGGCTGCCAGCCCCAGAGGTCGGCGCAGGCCCGCACCAGCGCGAGCCCTCTCCCCGCCTCGGCATCCAACAGATCCCCCAACTGCCCCGGCGGCTCAGGAGGTTCCGGGTCCGCGTCCCACGCCCCGACGCGCAGCACCCCCGCCGACCAGCTCACGCGGAGCATCACCGGCCCCTTGGTGTGCAGTACGGCGTTGGCCACCAGCTCTGTCGCGAGGAGTTCGGCGGTGTCCACGACCCGGATGAGGCCGTGCGCGGTGAGGACGAGGCGCAGGGTGCGGCGGCAGACAGTGACGGCACGGCGATCGTGCGGGACGGAGAGGGAGTACTCCCAGGGTTCGGGCTCGTTTTCGGGCATGCGGCAGCTCCGGGCGGGGTGAGTTGGGTGATGAGCGTGGGCGGTGGCATTGCCGCAGCCGTCATGGCAGGACGAAGCGGTGCGCTTCCGCAGCGTGTGCGTCGCATCACTGAAGGTAGGGTAGTAATTCCAACCGAGGCAAGCCGTTCGCGTAATCTGACACCCGAACGAGGCGCCCCAGAGAGGCAGTTACCGGAATGACCATGCGGAACCAACCCACCGCACGCCAGGTGCGCCTGGGTGCCGAACTGCGCAGGTTGCGGGAGGCAGCCGGGTTGTCGGCCAAGGAAGTTGCAGGCCTGCTGAATTCGAGTTCGACGCACATGAGCCAGATCGAGGCAGGCAGTTCCGGCATCAGCGAGGAGCGTCTGCGCAGGCTGGCAGCGCACTGCGCCTGCGCGGACGAGTCACTGGTCGAAGCCTTGGTGGCCATGGCGGCCGATCGGACCCGGGGTTGGTGGGAGGAGTACCGAGGTGTGCTGCCGCCGGTCTTCCTCGACGTAGCCGAGTTGGAACACCACGCGACCTTCTTGCGGGAAGTCGTAATCACCCATGTACCGGGGCTGATGCAGACCCCGGACTACGCCCGCGCCGTCTTCGGATACATGGTCCCGGAGCTGCCTCCGAGCGAACTCGCCCCACGCGTCGAGCACCGCATGCAGCGCAGAGCAGCTCTTGATGGCGACGACTCAGCCACGTACGAGACAGTCGTCCACGAGTCGGCGCTGCGGATCCGCGTCGCCGACCGCCAGGTCGCCCGGGCCCAACTCCTCGAAGTCCTCCGGAACATCGAGGAGGAGCAGGCAACAGTACGCGTCATCCCGTTCGACACGGACGGATTCGCCGGCGCGAGCAGCGCGATGATGTACATCGGCGGACCGATCGCTCAACTGGACACGGTTCTACGGGACTCACCCCACGGCACGGCCTTCGTGGACACCGGATCCCAGCTTGAACGCTTCCGCCAGCTGTTCCATAAAGTGGAGAAGACAGCACTTGGCCCGGCCGCATCCCGGGACTTCATCCACCAAATCGCAAAGGAACTGTGAGGCGTCAGCATGACCCAGGCCGCCCAGTGGCAGAAGTCCTCCTTCTCTGAAGGCGGGGACGGCAACACCTGCGTAGAACTCGCCGCCACCTCACCCACCACTCTCCACCTCCGCGAGAGCGACACCCCAGACACCGAACTCACCACCAGCACCACCCCGTTGACCCACCTCATACGCAGCCTGAAGTCCGGGCACCCGTTCCACCCAACCGCCTGATCAACGGCGCCCGGCAGCAGGAACCCTGAGGACCCACATGCCCCAGCCCAGGCACTGGCAGAAGTCCACCTTCTCCGACGGCGGTGAAGGCAACACCTGCATCGAACTGGCCGCCACCTCACCAACCACCCTCCACCTCCGCGAAAGCGAAACCCCCAACACCCAACTCACCACCACCCGCGCCCCGCTGAACCACCTCATACGCGGCATCAAGTCAGCCCGATCCCACACCTGAACAAACCCGCGCCGGGGGCTATCCCCCACCCCGATCCTGAGGCTCACCGGATCGCACCCCGCCAACGGCCGAACCTAGCGTTCAGCCATGACTCCGGCCCTGCGCAAACCCCTCGCCCTGGCCCTCGGCATCGCCATCCTGCTAGCCGCCGAGGCAGGCACCGCCGTAGCCCAGCTGCCCCCCGGCCCCTCCCCCGCGGAGCAGCTGCGTCAGGACACCAAGGCGATCCACGCCCTCGGTGTCACCGGAGTGCAGGCCCGCGCGGTCGCGCCGAACGGCAGGGAGTCCGTCGCCGCCAGCGGTACCGCCGACCTGGACACCGGCCGCCCGGTCCGTTCCGACGGGTACTTCCGTATGGCCAGCACGTCCAAGACGCTGGTCGCCACCGTGGTGCTGCAACTGGCGGCCGAGGGCAGGCTGTCGCTGGACGACACGGTCGACCACTGGCTGCCGGGCGTGGTGCGGGGCAACGGCAACGACGGCACCCGCATCACCATCCGCCAACTGCTCCAGCACACCAGCGGAATCCACGACGACCTCCCCGGATACACCACACCGGAGGAGTACTACCAGCAGCGCTACGACGTCTACCGCCCCGAGCAGTTGATCGCCCGCGCCATGGCCCACGCGCCGGACTTCCCACCGGGCGACGGCTGGAGCTACTCCAACACTGGTTACGTCCTGCTCGACGCCGTCATCCGGAAGGCCACCGGCCGACCCGCCCGCCAGGAGATCGACGACCGTGTTCTCCGTCCGCTCGGCCTCAACCAGACCCGCTGGGGCGGTACTTCGTCCGCCCTGCCCCGTCCGCACGCGAAGGCCTATCAACTCTTCGGGCCCGATTCCTTGGTGGACGTCACCGAGCAGATACCGGTGGACTACGAGAACCTCTCCTACGTCACGACCACCCGCGACGAGAACACCTTCCTCCGCGCGCTGCTCGCCGGCCGCCTGCTGCCGCCGCGGCAACTCGCCGAGATGAAGCGGACCGTCCCCGTGAGCGCGGAGGTCCAACAGCTCTGGCCCGGCGGCCGCTACGGACTCGGCCTGGCCGAACGCCCCCTGAGCTGCGGAGGAACCTACTGGAGCCACGAGGGCGGGGACGGCGGCTACATCACCCTCAACGGCGTCACCGACAACGGCAGTCGAAGCGCCGTCGTCTCCATGTCCGAGGCCCGCGGCGACACCCTGGACCACATCCTCGCCCAGGAGAACGCGGCCAGCGCCCTGATCGACCACGCGTTGTGCGCCGGGAGCCCCAACACCTCGTGATCAGAGCAGAGTTAGAGCAGAGTTACCGGGCCCCCACCCTCTGGACGCTGTGGTCTTTTCTAACCAGTGACAGCGCATCGCAGTGGTTAGATCTACCCCCAGCTTCCAGCGACCGCCCGCGTCCCCCGCCGCCACACCTCAGTCACCAACGGCACCCCCGGCCGATACGCCAGATGCACATGGCTCGGCGCGTCCAGCAGGATCAGGTCGGCCCGCGCACCGGCCGCGATCCGCCCCACGTCGTCCCGTCGGAGTGCCGCCGCGCCGCCCGCCGTGGCCGCCCACACCGCCTCGTCCGGCGTCATCCCCATGTCCCGTACCGCCAGCGCGATGCAGAAGGGGACGGAGGACGTGAAGGACGAACCCGGGTTGCAGTCCGTCGACAACGCGACCGTGACGCCCGCGTCCAACAGGCGGCGCGCGTCCGGCCATTCCGCGCGGGTCGAGAACTCGGCGCCGGGGAGCAAGGTGGCGACCGTCGCGCCGCTCGCCAGCGCGTCCACGTCCGCGTCCGTGAGGTGCGTGCAGTGGTCGGCGCTCGCCGCGTCCAGTTCTACGGCGAGTTGGACGCCGGGGCCGTAGGAGAGCTGGTTGGCGTGGATGCGTGGGTGCAGGCCCTTCGCCCGCCCCGCCGTGAGGATCGCGCGCGCCTGGTCGCCGTCGAACGCGCCCTTCTCGCAGAACACGTCGATCCAACGGGCGTGCGGGGCACAGGCGTTGAGCATCTCGCCGGTGACCAGTGACACGTACGCGGCGGGGTCGTCGGCGTAGTCCGGCGAGACGATGTGCGCGCCGAGGTACGTCACCTCGTCCGTGTGCGCTGCGGCGATGCGGAGGGCGCGGGACTCGTCGGCGACTGTCAGGCCGTAGCCCGACTTCGTCTCGAAGGTGGTGGTGCCCTGGCGGAGGGCCTCGGTCAGGTAACGGGTGAGGTTCGCCTCCAGTTCCGCGTCGCTCGCCGCGCGCGTCGCCGCGACCGTCGTACGGATGCCACCCGCGCTGTACGCCCGCCCGGACATCCTCGCGTTGAACTCGTGCGTGCGGTCGCCGGCGAAGACGAGGTGCGAGTGGGAGTCCACGAAGCCGGGCAGGACAGCCCGTCCACCGGCGTCGACCCGGTTGTCAGTGGCGGGTGCTTTGCTTGATTCACCGGTCCACGCGATGCGGTCGCCGTCGATGACGACGGCCGCGTCCTGGATCAGACCGAGGGGAGATCTGTCACCGAGGGAGGGGTCGTTGGTGACCAGCGTGGCGATGTTGGTGATGACGGTGGTGGTGCTGGTGCTGCTCATCGTGTCCTCGTGGGTGCGGGGAGTCGTGGCCTCGTGGGTGCGTGGGGTGGCGATCGGCTCTACGCGCGCAGGGCTTCGACGGCTGCCGCGAGCGCCTGCGGTACGTCCGGTACGAGCGCGTGCGCCCCGTCGCGTACGACGTGCCGGCCGCCCACGACCGTGTGCCGTACGTCCGCTGCCGTCGCCGCGAAAACGGCCGTCTCGGCGCCGAGCCTGGGCACCGGCCCCGCTGTTCTGACCGAGTCGAGCGCGATCGTCGTGAAGTCGGCGAGGGCGCCCGGTTCGAGGGTGCCCGCTTCGTCCCAGCCCAGCGCCGCGTGGCCGTCGGCCGAGGCCGCGCGGAGCAGCGCCGCCGCCGTCCAGTGGCCTCGCGTGCGGGTGCGCAGGCGTTCGTTCAGCTCCATCGCGCGGGCCTCTTCGAGCAGGTCGATCACTGCGTGACTGTCCGAGCCCAGGGAGAGAGGTGAGCCGGCGCGCTGGAGGGCGACCGCCGGGCCGATGCCGTCGGCCAGGTCCCGTTCCGTCGTCGGGCACATGCAGGTGCCGGTGCCCGAGCGCCCCAGCAGCTCGATGTCCTCGTCCGTGAGGTGCGTGTTGTGGACGCCGGTGGTGCGCGGGCCCAGCACCCCGTGGTCGGCGAGGAGTTGGGTCGGCGTGCAGTCGTGGGCCGTGCGGCAGGCGTCGTTCTCCGCCGTCTGCTCGGAGAGGTGGACGTGGAGCGGGGCCCGGCGCTCCTCGGCCCAGCGGGCCACGGTCGCCAACTCCCTTGCGGGCACGGCCCGTACGGAGTGGATGGCGGCACCGATCCTCGCGTGATCCCGTTCCTTGATAAGTGAACAGCGTTCCGCCCAGGCGTCCGCGCTTCCGTCGGAGAAGCGGAGCTGGTGGCGGTTGGGGGGCTGTCCGAAGCCGGAGGAGAAGTAGGCGGTGTCGAGGAGGGTGATGCGGATACCGGCTTCGGAGGCGGCGGCGACGAGGGCCTCGCCCATGGCGTTGGGGTCGGCGTACGGGGTGCCGCCGTGGGCGTGGTGCACGTAGTGGAACTCGCCGACCGCCGTGATCCCGGCCAGCGCCATCTCCGCGTACACCGCGCGGGCGAGTGCGTGGTAGGTGTCCGGGGTCAGCTGGTCGGCGAAGGAGTACATGAGCTCCCGCCAGGTCCAGAAGGTGCCGGAGCCGACCTGGACGGTGCCGCGCAGGGCGCGGTGGAAGGCGTGGCTGTGGGCGTTGGCGAGGCCGGGGAGGGTGAGGCCCCGGAGGATCTCGGCACCCGGGGGCGGGGTGTCGACTCCCGTGCGGACGGCGGCGATCCGGCCGTCCTTCACCTCCAGGGCGACGCCCGGCTCGACGTTGGTGTCGAGCCAGGCGTGTTCCAGCCAGTACGTCCGCGTGGTGGGGTGCGTCACCTGCAGGCCAGCCCTTCCAGTACGTCGGCGAGTGCGGTCACCCCGGCCACGCAGTCGTCCTCGGCCGCGAACTCGGCCGGGGAGTGCGAGACGCCCGTGGGGTTGCGCACGAACAGCATGGCGGTCGGGATGCTCCCGGAGAGGATTCCGGCGTCGTGTCCGGCACCGGTGCCGAGGACGGGGACGGTCAGCTCCGTGTCCTTCCCCAGGACCCGGGCGAGTTCGTCGCGCAGGGCGTGGTCGAACTCGACGACCGGGGTGAAGGACTCCCGGACGATGTCGAGGTCGATGCCGTGCGCCTCCGCGTACTCGCGGGCCGCCTTCTCCACGCCGGTGACCACGGTGTCGAGGGTCTGCTGGTCGGCGGCGCGGGAGTCGAGCCAGCCGCGCACCAGGGAGGGGATGGCGTTGACGCCGTTCGGTTCCACGGCGATCTTCCCGAACGTGGCCACCGCGCCCGCGAGTTGGGCCTCGCGGCGGGCGGCGAGCACGGTCTCGGCGTACGACAGCATGGGGTCCCGCCGGTCCACCAGCCTCGTCGTACCGGCGTGATTGGCCTCACCCCGGAAGTCGAACCGCCACCGCCCGTGCGGCCAGATGGCGCCGGCGATGCCGACCCGGTCGCCGGAGAGGTCCAGCGCGCGGCCCTGTTCGACATGCAGTTCGACGAACGCGCCGATGCGGGCGAGCCGTTCGGGGTCGGGACCGATGGCGTCGGCGTCGTAACCGGCGGCCGCCATGGCCTGGGGCAGTGTGACCCCGTCGCCGTCGGTCAGCCGGTGCGCCTGCTCGACGGTGAGCTGCCCGGCGGTCAGCCGCGACCCGACACAGGCGAGCCCGAAGCGGGCCCCCTCCTCGTCACCGAAGTTCACGATGGCGAGCGGCCTGGTGAACTCCACGCCCCTGCCCCGCAGTTCGTCGAGTGCGGCGAAGGACGACACGACCCCGAGGGGCCCGTCGAAGGCCCCGCCATCGGGCACCGAGTCGAGATGCGACCCGGTGACGACAGCGTCCCCGGCGGCGGGGTCACCGAGCCACGCCCACTGGTTGCCGTTGCGGTCGAGCTCGTAGGTCAGGCCGCGGGACTTGGCCTGCTCCTCGAACCAGGCCCGGCACTCGGCGTCGGCGCCGGTCCAGGCGTAGCGGCGGTAGCCGCCGGAGGCGGAGTTACGGCCGATCGGCAGCAACTCCGCCCACATGCTGTGGAAGGTCACGCGTCTCCACCCTCGCGCATCGGCACCCGCACGCCCCGCTCGTCCGCGACCCGCTCCGCGATGTCGTAGCCCGCGTCCACGTGCCGGATGACGCCCATGCCGGGGTCGTTGGTCAGGACGCGGCGGATCTTCTCGCCGGCGAGAGCCGTGCCGTCGGCGACCGTGACCTGGCCCGCGTGGATGGAGCGGCCCATGCCGACACCGCCGCCGTGGTGGATGGAGACCCAGGAGGCGCCGGAGGCGACGTTGACCATCGCGTTCAGCAGCGGCCAGTCGGCGATCGCGTCGGAGCCGTCGAGCATGGCCTCGGTCTCGCGGTACGGGGAGGCGACGGAGCCGGAGTCCAGGTGGTCGCGGCCGATGACCAGCGGGGCGGCCAGCTCGCCGGAGGCCACCATGTCGTTGAAGCGCTCGCCGGCCTTGTCGCGCTCGCCGTAGCCGAGCCAGCAGATGCGGGCGGGCAGGCCCTGGAAGTGGACGCGTTCACCCGCCATCTTGATCCAGCGGTGCAGGGACTCGTTCTCCGGGAAGAGGTCGAGGATCGCCTTGTCCGTCTTGTGGATGTCGGAGGCCTCGCCGGACAGGGCTGCCCAGCGGAAGGGGCCCTTGCCCTCGGAGAACAGGGGGCGGATGTAGGCGGGGACGAAGCCGGGGAAGGCGAACGCCCGCTCGTACCCGGCGAGTTGGGCCTCGCCGCGGATCGAGTTGCCGTAGTCGAAGACCTCGGCGCCGGCGTCCATGAAGCCGACCATCGCCTCGACGTGCTTGGCCATGGACTCGCGGGCGCGGGCGGTGAAGCCCGCCGGGTCCTTGGCGGCGGCGTCGGCCATGTCCTCGAAGGCGATGCCGATCGGCAGGTAGGCCAGCGGGTCGTGGGCCGAGGTCTGGTCGGTCACGATGTCGATGGGGGCGCCCTCGGCGAGCATCTGCGGGAACAGTTCGGCGGCGTTGCCGAGGAGGCCGATGGAGAGCGGGCGGCGGGCGTCACGGGCCTCGACAGCCAGCTCCAACGCATGGCGCAGGTTGTCGGCCCTGACGTCGAGGTAGCGGTGCTCGATGCGGCGTTCGATGGCGCGCGGGTCGACGTCGACGCAGATCGCGACGCCGTCGTTCATCGTGACCGCGAGGGGCTGGGCGCCGCCCATGCCGCCGAGGCCGGCGGTGAGGGTGATGGTGCCGGCGAGGGTGCCGTTGAACTTCTTCGCGGCGACGGCGGCGAAGGTCTCGTAGGTGCCCTGGAGGATGCCCTGGGTGCCGATGTAGATCCAGGAACCGGCGGTCATCTGGCCGTACATGGTGAGGCCGAGGGCCTCCAGGCGCCGGAACTCCTCCCAGTTCGCCCAGTCGCCGACGAGGTTGGAGTTGGCGATGAGGACGCGCGGCGCCCACTCGTGGGTCTGCATCACGCCGACCGGGCGGCCCGACTGGACGAGCATCGTCTCGTCCTGCTTCAGGGTGCGCAGCGTGCGGACCATGGCGTCGAAGGAGCGCCAGTCACGGGCGGCCTTGCCGGTGCCGCCGTAGACGACGAGCTTGTCGGGGTGTTCGGCGACCTCGGGGTCCAGGTTGTTCTGCAGCATCCGCAGAGCGGCTTCCTGCTGCCATCCCAGGGCGCTCAGTTCCGTACCGCGCGGTGCTCGTACGGGGCGGGGTCCTGACATGGTCTGCCTCCTAGCGGACTGCTCTCTCAGCGGATTTCCTACTACAGCTATTCACATCCTGTCTCTGTGAATAGAACTAGTCAATACATCGGAGCGTCTCTGTGGGCAGGCTCTGAGTGTTTGGCCGGATGTACCGACCATGGGCGACGACATGACGGGGGCTTCAGTGAACGACGGAAACCAGGGTCACACGGACGGCACCGATCCCGGCACGGATCGGGGCGCCGAACGCACCGCCCGCCGGGACGAAGCCGTACAGGCCGCCGTGGAGCAGGGGCTGCTGGGGCCCGGTGCCCCCATCGCCGCGCTGCTGGACGTCACCGGTATCCGGGAGTCCGCGGCGGCGCTGCGCGCGGCGTTCGACGAGGTGACGGCGCCCGGGACGCCCGTGCTGCACGCGTTCGCCGTGAAGGCGAGTCCGCTCGTGCCGGTGCTGCGGCTGCTGCACGAGGAGGGCATCGGCGCGGAGGTGGCGAGCCCCGGCGAGCTGGCCCTGGCGCGGGCGGCGGGCGTGCGGCCGGAGCGGACGGTGCTGGACGCGCCCGCGAAGACGCCGGCGGAGTTGCGGGAGGCGCTGGCGCTGGGGATCGCGGTGAACGCCGACAACCCGCAGGAGCTGGAGCGGATCGACGCGCTGATGCGATCGGCCACCAGTCGCTCCCCGCTCGGCATCCGGATCAATCCGCAGATCGGCGGCGGGTCGATCGCCGCGCTGTCCACGGCTACGGCTACCTCGAAGTTCGGGGTGGCGCTGCGGGACGAGGGGGCTCGGGAGTGGGTGGTGCGGGCGTTCGCGGAGCGGCCGTGGCTGACCCGGCTGCACGCGCACACCGGGTCGCAGGGCATCCCGTTGTCGCTGCTGGCACGGGGCGTCGCGGAGACGTACCAGCTGGCGGAGGAGATCAACGCGCGGCTCGGGCGGCGGCAGATCGACACCCTCGACATCGGCGGCGGCCTGGGGGTGAACTTCGGTTCGGACGTGACGGCCCCGACGTACGCGCAGTACGCGCGGCTGCTCAGGGAGGCGGTGCCGGGGCTGTTCGACGGGCGGTACGGGCTGGTGACCGAGTTCGGGCGGTCGATGCTGGCCAAGCAGGGCACGGTGGTGGCCCGGGTCGAGTACGCGAAGAGCGCCGGGGGACGGCCGATCGCGATCACGCACGCGGGGGTGCAGGTGGCGACGCGGACGGTGTACGCGCCGCAGTCGTGGCCGCTGCGGATCGCCGCCTACGACGGGAAGGGGCGGCCCAAGTCTGGGGCGGACGTGGTGCAGGACGTCGCCGGGCCCGCGTGCTTCGCGGGTGATCTGCTCGCCGAGGGGCAGGCGCTGCCCTTGCTGGAGCAGGGGGACTACGCAGCCGCGCTGGACACCGGGGCGTACTACTTCGCGGCGCACTACGCCTACAACTCCCTTGCCCGGCCGGGTATTTACGGCTTCGTGCGGGACGGCGCCGGGGGCGTGTCGTTCGCGACCGTGCGGGAGCCGCAGACGGTGGCGGAGATCGTGGCCGAATCCGGCGGGGCGCACGCCGCCGCGCTCACCACCCTCCGCGCGCCCGGGAGCCGTTGACGCACGCCCGTGCGAGCACGGTTCAACTGGCCCATGCAACTCGTGTGAAAACGGGGTCAGTTGACCCACCTTAGTCACCCGGGGGCATGTTCCACTGGAAAATGCCAGATCCCTCACCCCTCGGCCACACGGTGCGTAGCTTCGTCGTCACTCAGCCGAACCGCAGGCGGGAGGGGAGCCACGGTGCCCGGAATCGACGAGTGCTTACTTGAGGCCATGCGACTGCCCGGTGCCCGGGGCGCCGCGCTGGTCGACTGGACGAGCGGGCTGGCCCTGGGCGTCGTAGGAGAGTCGCCCGGGGGTGACCAGGAGGCCAGTGCGGCCGAGGCCGCCGAGTTGGCGCGGCTCGCGGCGGAGCACCGGGCGTTCGCGTCCGTCGGGGAGGACGGTGAGACGGCCGACGATCCTCCGCTGGAGGATCTGATCGTCAGCAACCGGGACAGCTATCACGTGCTCCGGTTCGTGCGGACGTCGTTCGACAGCAGTGTGTTCCTGCACCTGTGGCTGGCCCGCGCGGAGGGCAACCTCGCGCTGGCCCGCATCCGGCTCGGCGAGATGGCCGGACGGCTGGTGCTGGGATGACCGCGGTCAGGGCCACGCCCACCATCCCGCCGCCCCGGCTGCCCGTGCGGGCCAAGTCCGCGGCCGGCGACCGGGGTTGGGGCGGTGTCTCGCCGATGCTGACGCGGCTCGCCGCCGAGGAGGCCACCGGTGTCCTCGTCCGCGAGCGCGGCAGCCTCCACCTCGTGGACGGCCGGGTCGTGCACGCCGAGAGCCCGTCCGCCCCCGGCCTCGACCTCCTCCTCACCGCGCACGGCACCCTGCGCGCCGGCGCCTGGGAGGCCGCGGCCAAGGCGACCGACGACCGGCACGCCACGACCCGACTCCTGCTGGACGGCGGCCTGTTGAGCCCCGGCGCGCTGGAACTGTGCCACCTCGGGGCGCTGTACGACGCGGCGTACTTCGTGCTCGCGCCGAGCAGCACCCCGGGCCGTTTCCGCTACGGCGTCACGCATCCGCTCGGTTCCGTGCGGCCGGTTCCGGTGGCCGCACTGGAGCGCGAGACCCTGCGCCGCCGCGATCTGCTGCACCGCGTCTGGCCGGACGCGGCGACGGACGGCGCGCCGCTGGTGCGGGCCGACCCCGTCGCGCCGCCGCCGGTCACGGCCCGGCAGGCGGCGGTGCTGGCACGGGTGGACGGCGTCCGCACGGCGCCGGACATCGCACGGGCGCTGGGGCGGCGGGCGTACCCCACGCTGCTGGACGTCCGGCGGCTGGTGTCGGCGGGGCTCGTTTCGCCCCGGCCGCCCGCGCCCGCCGCCGATCCCCTGCCCGACGTCACCGATCCCGACATCACCTTGCTGAAGAGGCTCAGAGATGCGCTGGAGGCCCTTTGAGTGGCAGCGAGCACGCGCCGAGAGGAGAGAGCCGATGGCCTCCGAGGCAGAGATCCTCGACGAGCTGCGCCGGTTGAGAGCCCGCGTGCCCCAGTTGACCGGGGCGCTGGCGGCGGGCGTCGACGGTCTCGTCCTGGCGCAGGACACCCCGGGCGTCGAGCCGGAACGGGTGGCCGCGCTCACCGTGACGGCGCTCGGCGTGGCCGTACGGATGGCGGACGCGACCGGTCAGGGCGACTTCCGCGAGCTGATCGTGCGCGGGGTCTACGGCTATGTCGCGACCTACGCGGCGGGCCGCGGCGCCGTGCTGACCGTGCTCGCCCAGGACCGCGTCCACGTCGGCCGGCTGCTGCTGGAGGGCCGCCTCGCGGGGGCCCGGATCGGCGAGCTGGTCGACGCCGAGGCCAGAGCCGCAGTGACCGACGAGCCGGCCGCCACGGCACCGCCCGCCAAGGCCCTCCCGAAAACCACCACCGCACGAACGAGAACACCGCGCGCACCACGCACCACCACAGGCACCAACGCGCGGACCACCACGGAAAGCTGAACGGAACCAAAGGAGCACTGTCATGGCCAACACCGAAACCTCCCTCAAAGAGGCGCTGACCTCCATCGAGGGCGCGACCGGGGTCGCGCTCGTCGACTACACCAGCGGTATGGCGCTCGGCACGCTGGGCGGCAGCAAGACCTTCGACCTCGGCGTCGCCGCCGCCGGGAACACCGACGTCGTGCGCTCCAAGCTGCGCACGATGGAGCACCTCGGCCTGAAGGGCGAGATCGAGGACATCCTGATCACCCTGTCGAACCAGTACCACCTGATCCGCCTGATCAAGGGACGCGGCGGCAACGGTCTCTTCCTCTACCTGGTCCTGGACTCCAACCGGGCCAACCTGGCCATGGCCAGGCACCAGTTGAAGAAGATCGAGACGGACCTGGAGGTCTAGGCCCCCGGCTACGCGAAGACGTCGCTACGGCGGCGCGCCCCGCCCGGGGTCGCGTCGCCCGCGGCGATGCCGGTGGAGCGGTAGCCCTTGACCGGCTTGCCGGCGGGGGCGCCGCTGCGCCCGTTCAGCCAGTCCACGCGAATCCACAGCAGGACGTCGTCGGCGCGCTCACGGCGGCCCAGCCAGGCGGCTTTCAGTCGCAGCCCGGTACCGGCACCGGCGAGCAGCATGCCGCCCGCCGCGGGCACCGCGAACGAACTCGCCAGCGCGAGCGCGAGGGCGAGGACGAGCCACCAGCGGTGGGCGCGACGCCAGTTCCGCGTGCTCACCGCGCGGTCCTGGAGCACGTCGTGCTTCCCGGCCCGGGCGGCACCGCGGGCCAGCGCGGTGTACCGCCTACGCCGCGTGTACGACACCACGACCGCCGCGACGATGAACAGCGCGGCCCCGGCCATCACCCCGATCCGCCGCCCGGTGATACCGGGCAGCAGCACCCCGACACCTGCCGCCAGCACCCCGAACCACCACATCGGGGCCGCTCCGGCCCGTACGACGACTGCCACTCGGGCCAGCCCCTGGACTCTGCGATCTCCGCGTGCCACGTCCCGCCTCCTGGTCGTCCCGGCACAGTTCTGTCCGGCCGGGAGACTAGTGAGCGAACGTGAGACGAGTCTGAGAACACGGCAGCGGGGACGAGTTTTTCCGGCTGGGTCGGGCAGGCCCGCTCAACAGCTCGGCGGGCACCGATACCCAAGAGGCGCGGGGCTGTGACATCGGCGGCTCCGCCGCGGGGCGCGACCAGCCACAGCGCACCCGCACCCGACAACCCCCGCCGCCGGCGCAGCGCCCCTCACTCCACGAACAACCCCCGCGCCGCCGCCCGAGCGTCGAACTCCTCAAGCCTCGCCTGCGCATCCGGCAAGTCGTCGCACATCGCCTCCAACAACACCCGCCCGAGCAGCATCGGCGCGCACGCCGTGTCGAAGGCGAGGCCGGTGCCGACTGCGGCCGGGATCAGGAGGTCGGAGACCTTGGCGACGGGGGCGAACGCGGAGTCCGCGACGGTGACGACGGTCAGGCCCGCCTCCCTCGCGTACGCCAGGGTGTCGACGACCTCGCGCGGGTGCCGGGGCAGCGCGAAGCACAGGAGGGTGGTGGCGCCGGCCCGGACGGCCGCGTCGATCCGGTCGTGGATCATCGTGCCGCCCTCGTTGAGCAGCCGTACGTCCGGATGGACCTTGGCGGCGAAGTACGCGAAGCCGTACGCCTGGGAGGCCGCCGCGCGCAGGCCGAGCACGGGCAGCGGGCGCGAGGCGGCGAGCAGGCGCCCCGCCTTCGCGACCGGCCGGGGGTCGGCCAGTATCTCCGCGAGGTGCCTCAGGTTCTCGATCTCGGCCTCTACGGCCTGCTGGTACTCGTTGTACGACGCCGTGTCCGGGGCCGACTCGGCGGGTGCGACCTCGCGGAGGTGTCTGCGCAGCGCCGGGTAGCCGTCGAAGCCGAGGGCGACCGCGAAGCGGGTCACGGAGGGCTGGCTGACGCCGGCGAGTTCGGCGAGTTCGACGCTGGAGAGGAACGGCACGTCGGCGGCGCGGCGCACCATGCTGTGCGCGATGCGCCGCTGGGTCGGCGTGAGCCGGTGCCCCTCGAAGAGCGCCTGCAACCGGGCGGCCGGGCTGTCGGTCACACCCGCACTCCTGTCCGCGGCTCCATCCGCGCTCGCCTCCACGATCCCGTCCACACTCCTGTCCACGCTCCTGTCCACGCTCATGACGTGCTCCCCCTCCAGATCTCCGTGAACCGGTCCAGCAGGCCCGCCGCCGCCGTCACATCGTCCGTGAGCGGCCGGTCCGCCGTCTCGTCGTCGAGCACCGATTCGGCCAGCTCCAGCGCGCGGCCGACCGGGAGTTCCGGGTCGGGCCGCAGACCGCGCTGACGCAACGCCCGTACGGCCGCGACCAGTTCGCAGCCGACGACGAGACGGTACGCGCGGCAGGCGCGCAGTGTCTGACGTGCGGCGAGCGAGGCGAAGCTGGCCTGTTCCTCGACGCCCCGGGAGAGTACAGCGTGCCCGAGCGAGGCGGGAGCCGAGAACGCGCGCAGGTCGCCGAGGGCGGCCGCGGCGGCGTACTCCAGGATCATCACCCCGGAGGACGCGGCCTCGTTGTCGGCGAGGAACGGCTTGAGCCGGGTGAACGCCGGCTCGTTCAGCGAGGAGAGCCGGGACGTCGACAGCCGGGCGACCTGGGTGAGCGCGAGCCTGAAGTGGTCCAGGGCGAGGACGAGTTGGGCCTGGTAGAAGCCGCCGTGGTGGTAGGCGGTCATGTCCTCGGCGGAGATGAAGGGGTTCTCGGCGGCGGCGTTGATCTCGATCGCCAGCACCTCCTCCAACGCGTCCGCCGCGTCGTGCGCGGGCCCGTGAATCTGCGGCAGACACCGGAACCCGTACGGGTCCTGAATCCGCCCGAGCGGAGGAGTGGGCCGGTCGGCGGCCCCGATCAACTCCCGCATGCGTCGGGCGACTTCGGTAGACCCCCGGTGCGGCCGGGCGGCATGCACGGGCGCGGCATACGGCTCGTGCGACCCGTCGACGGCGAGCAACGAGAGCGCCCCGACGACCTGCGTGGCCCCAATGAGCCCCCGCAACTCGTCCAGGGCGAGCGCGGATTGGCCGAGGGTGAGCGCGTTGCTGCTGATGAGCGCGAGCGCGTCGTTGTTGTCGAGGGGCTGGGG
>NZ_JBXVPZ010000146.1:0-20875 GCF_057961495.1 Streptomyces sp. P5F9
GGCCGGTCGGGAAATTCGTTTCCCCGCCCCCCGGCCTGGCCCTACGCTCGTCCCCAACGCGCTGACGGAGACGAGTACCCCGGGTCCCGCGAGCCGAGAGAGCCGCCGACGCTGTGAAGGCGGCCTCGCACCCCGGGCGAATCCCCTCCCGAGCGCGGGGAGGAACGGCCCGTCGCTGTGACGGACCCCATGCCCCGCCGGCCGGCCCCCGTCATCGGGTCAGAACGAGACCGTTCTACGGCGGTACGCGACCGTTTCCACGGCCGTACAGCCCGCGACCGGTGAAGGCGTGGTGGCACCGCGAGCACCCTCTCGCCCACGCCCCGAGGGATCACCCCCGGGGCGATTTCTGTGCCCCGGCCGACGCGAGGCGAGCCGAAGGGGCGCGTCGGTGTCGAGAGGTCGAGCGCGCGGAGGCCCGAAGGGCTGAGCACGGTCGGGCTCTCGACACCGCCACGCGCCGGCAGGCGCATATCGAGCACAGCGGCGCCCCGGAGGTGAGCCGCGCCGATGTAGCGAACGGAGCACGCACGATGCTCGACGTCACCCTCATCCGACAGCAGCCCGAGCGGGTCCGCGAGGCCCTGCGCAAGCGGGCGGTGGACGCCGACCTCCCGGCTTTCCTCGCCCTGGACACCCGCTTCCGGGACACCCGTACGGCCGTGGAGCGGCTGCGCGGCGAGCGTAGGCGCATCTCGGCGGAGATCGCGGCCCACCGCAGGGCGGGCACCGCCGCCGACGACCTCCAGGCCACCGCCTCGACCCTGGCCGACCAGGTCACGAGGGACGAGGGCGAACTCGCCCAACTCGCGCGCGAACACCAGCAGTTCCTCGACGCCCTGCCCAACCTCCCCGACGAGGACGTGGTCGCGGGCGGCAAGGAGAACAACGAGGTCGTACGGGCCGTAGGCACTCCGACCCCCGTTTTCGCTCCTCGCGACCATGTCCGACTCGCCCGGGATCTGGGCCTGGTGGACTACCGACGGGGCACCGCCCTCGCCGGCAACGGCCACTGGATCTACCGGGGCGACGGCGCCGCACTGGAGTGGGCCCTGCTCAACCACTTCCTCGACAGCCACCGCCGCGCGGGCTACGAGTTCGTGCTGCCGCCGCATGTGCTGACCTACGAAGCGGGTTATACGGCGGGCCAGTTCCCGAAGTTCGCCGACGAGGTGTTCGTGGTGGAGGAGGGTGAGGGCGGGCGCCCGGAGCGGTTCCTGCTGCCCACCGCCGAGACCGCGCTGGTCAATCTGCACCGCGGGGAGACCCTCGACGAGGCCGAGCTGCCGCGCAAGTACGTGGCGTACACGCCCTGTTACCGCAAGGAGAGCGGCAGCCACCGCACCGCCGACCGGGGCACCCTGCGCGGCCACCAGTTCAACAAGGTCGAGCTGTTCCAGTTCGCGCGCCCCGCCGACTCGGATGCGGCCCAGCTCGAACTCCTCGCCCGCGCCGAGGAGTTGGTGGCCGGCCTCGGACTGCACTACCGGGTCACGAAACTCGCCGCCGGGGACACCAGCCCCGCCCAGGCGAAGACGTACGACGTGGAGGTCTGGCTGCCCAGCCTCGGCGCGTACACGGAGGTCAGCTCGGTGTCGAACGCCCGCGAGTACCAGGCCCGGCGCGGCGGCATCCGGTACCGCCCGGCGGGCGGCGGCAAGGCGGCGTACGTGCACACGCTCAACGCCTCGGGTCTGGCGACCAGCCGTCTCCTCCCCGCGATCCTCGAACAGCACCAGCAGGCCGACGGCACGGTCGTGGTGCCCGAGGTGCTGCGCCGCTGGGGCCTGCCCGACCTGCTCGGCTGACGCCCACCTCGGGTTACCTCCGGTCACCCCGTCCACGTGGCGACCTCTTCGCGCACGCCGGATCGTCACAACTCCGGCGTGCGTCTTGTCTTCCCTCCTCACGACCCCGGGCGTACCTTGACGGCCGATCTGATGTGCCGTCAGGAATGAGGGGACCGTGTCGTACCAGAAACGAACCGCAGCGCTCGCGTCCGTCGCGGCCCTGGCCGGCTCGGCGGTATTCATGGCCGCCCCCGCAGCCCGGGCCGACGTGGTCGACGTCAACTACAAGTGCCAGACGCCCATCGGCGTCAAGACCGCCGTCTCGCCGATCGACATCAAGGGTGTCAAGAGCGGCAGCGGCTACAAGCTCACCATGTCCTGGCAGAAGGGCGTCTCGTCCAGCCCCGTCGAACTCGGCAAGGGTGCGATGAACCCGAGCGCCACCATCAAGGTGGGCGGCGCGGACAGCGGCACCGTCTCGGTGTCGGGCCCCGCCAACCAGGCCGCG
This sequence comes from Streptomyces sp. P5F9, assembly GCF_057961495.1. Lineage (NCBI taxonomy): Bacteria > Bacillati > Actinomycetota > Actinomycetes > Kitasatosporales > Streptomycetaceae > Streptomyces > Streptomyces sp. P5F9. The sequence goes on from NZ_JBXVPZ010000146.1 coordinate 2,299, forward strand.
ATCCCCGCCAACACCCCCATCAAAATCAACGACTTGACGGGCACGTACACCCCGAAGGCGTCCGGCAAGGTCACGTTCACGGCGGCCGTCCTCACCATCAAGGCCCTCGGTACGACGACCACGTGCACCCCCACCAACAGCCCCGGCCCGTCCCTCACGCTGGACGTCACGGCGGCGGGCGGTTCGTCGGGATCCAGTGGCTCGACGGGTACCAGCGGCACCACCGGCTCCGGCACCGGTACGGACTCCAGCGGCACGCTCCCGAAGACCGGTCCCGACGACTCGGTCATCGCCCTCGGCACGCTCGGCGGCACGGTCCTGCTCGCGGGCGCGGCGGGCACCCTGTGGCTGACCCGGCGCAACCAGACGGCCCGCGCCCGCCGCTAGGCGCTCCGCTGAAGTGCCGGGAAGTGCCGTCGATCGGCTGCGGCGCCGTCGTGGCTGGTCGCGCCCGCGCGGCGGAGCCGCAAAACGACACTGCCCCGCGCCCCTTCGGGGCGCTTCGCGCCGCACCTGTTCTATGGAGCCGCCCATGCTGTCAACCGCCCGCGTCCTGAGTCTGTCCCTCCTCGCCCTTCTGGCGGCCGCGCCGACCGCAACGGCCGCCGGGGGATGGACCGTTGCGCCCGCGGGCGGCGGACGCCCGACGTTCTACGCCGAGGGCGAGCCCGGCACGACCCTCCAGGACACGGTGTCCGTGACCAACCCGACCGGCCGCCCGGTCACGGTACGACTGCGGGCCACAGGCGTCCCGATCACCTTCGCCGACACGGGAGTCGGGGTCCCGGCCCGCACCCGAGCCGACATCCCCTTCACGGTGAACGTCCCGACGACCGCCGCCCCCGGCGACCGCACCGCCACGATCACCGCGCGCGACACGAAGGGCCGAGAGGCGACGGTACGGCTCCAACTCCGCATAGCCGGACCGGCGTTGTCGGCACTGACCATCGAACACGTAGCGGTCCACGGCAACGGCATCACCTACGAACTGGTCAACCGCGGCACCACACCCCTCACCCCGAACCTCACCGTCCACGCCACCGGCGTCTTCGGCACCCTCCTGGACCGCACCCCCCGCCCCCTCCCGGTCCAACTCCCGCCGGGCCGACGCCTGAAGCTCACCGAACCCTGGCCCGACCACCCCACCCTGGACGCGGTCGACCTACGCCTCACGGTCACGGCGACGGGCGGCGCCCACGACACGGCGGACGTGTCGACACGGTTCGTGCCGTGGGGAGCGGTGGCGGGGACCGGGGGTGCGCTGGCGGCCGGGTCGGCGCTGCTTCTCGTACGACTACGACGCCGTCGGCGCCGTACGGATGAAGGCGACGAGACGGCCGAACACCCGCGCACGGAGGCCGAGTTGACGGGAGCGGTGAGGTGAGCGGCAAGGTGCGGATTCCGGCGCTGGTGGCGGTGCTCGCGCTGCTTCTGCTGCCGGTGGCGGGGGCGACGTCCGCCGCGGCGGCGGGCGGTCCGAGTGTGAAGCTCTCCAAGTCGCAAGCGGGGACGGGTGGTTCGATCACCGTCTCCGGGAGCGGCTGGCGGCCGCACGCCCTGCTGATGATGCTGGTCTGCGGGCAGGCGACGCCCGCGCGCGGGGTGATCGGCGGCACCAACTCCTGTGCGAACGCGGACGGCAGAGCCGTCACGACGGACGCCAAGGGTGTCTTCAGCAAGAAGCTGCCGGTGTCCGAACCGCCGGTGCCGTGCCCGTGCGTGGTGCATGTGGCGACGGTGACGGGTGCGAGCGCGTCCGCGGACACGGTCTTCCAGGTGGCGGGCCACGCGATCGAACCACTGCCCGCGGAGTCGTCAGCCGGCCGTCTGTCGGTCCTCTCCGACACCCGGCTGGACGGTTCGAGCGGCCTGCTGACCTGGTTCGGGGCGCCACCGTCCCGCACGCTGGTCTTCACCGTCGGCAACGCCGGTTCGTCCCCCGTCAAGAACCCCGTGTTCCAAGTCGGCACCTCCCACGGGGTGTTCGCGCCGCAGTGGGACGACCAGCAGTTCGGCGGCACGATCGCGCCCGGCGGCAAGGCGGAGATCAAACTCCCCGTCGAACTCTCGGCCGGAGCGCACGGCGACTACACCGTCTCGATGAAGTACGGCGGCCGAGTACTCGCCGAACAGCCATGGGGAGTCGGCCGCCCCTGGGGCGTGACCCTGTTCTGGATCCTGGTCTGCGTGGTCGTACCGGCGGCGGTGTTCCGCGTCGGAATGGCCGTGGTGGACCGGCTACGGCCACGCAAGGCGGCCCGCAGCATGGGCCCGCCCCGGCACAGGGCCCTGCACATGCCCACCCAAGTCACCCTGCGCATGCCGAAGTTGGGCAGGGCGGCCGGCTCCCGGGAAGCAGCCGCGGCCGTCCCTACGACCTCGACCCTGCCGTGGTTCACCCCGGACTCCGATCCGGGCACGGCGGCCGGTCGACTCTCCGCACCGCACGACGACAGCCCGACGAGTCCGACGACTCCCACCAGGAAGGGACTTACGTGAGCAAGCGAAGGAGAGTCACACCGGCCGGCGGAGGCGGTGTACGGAGAGCGGGCGCGGCCACGTTCGCGCTGGTCCTCGGCGGTGCGGGCCTCGCGCTCGGCCTGACCGCCGGGACCGCGCAGGCCGCCGAGGTGTCCTACGCCACCCACTGCGTGCCGCCCGCCGGCATCGACCCGGTCGACGGCACCACCAAGGTCGAGATCACCGCGCCCGCCACGGCGAAGGTGGGCGACACGGTCGACGTCGTCTGGAAGTTCACCCAGGCCGCGTCCAAGAACCCCGACATCATCGACCTGCCCGCCAACTCGGTCCAGCCGTCCGGGATCTTGAAGGCGGGCGGCGCACAGACCGCCGACATCGCGATGCAGGGCCCGCGCACGAACCCGGCGATCCCCAAGGGCGCGGTGATGACCCTGTCCGACATGAAGGGCACGTTGAAGCTGACGACGGCGGGGTCGGTGACGCTGACACCGGACGCGTACACGGTCAACGCGTTCTCGACGGACACGAAGTGCACACCGACGGCGACGGGTTCGCCTTCGGCGACGATCAATGTGACGGCGGGTGACGGCAGTTCGTCCAGCACGTCCCCAACCCCATCGGACTCGACGTCGGCTTCCGCATCGGCATCGGCATCGGAGTCAGCGTCGCCAAGTGACTCCGCATCCGCGTCCGCCAGCGACGGCACCGGGACAGGCCAGACGGACTTCACCGGCAAGGAGGTCTCCGTCCCCTACGCGTGCAAGACGCCGATCGGCGACAAGAACGCGACCTCACCCGTCCAGATCAACGCCACGAAGAACGGCGGGAGTTACGACCTCACCGTGAAGTTCAACGGGTCGGTGATGGACAGCCCGGCAGACATCCCGGCGGACTCCGTGAAGCCGTCGATGGAGGTGGTCCTGGGCGGCGCAGACAAGGGCACGGTCCACGTGGAGGGCCCGACCAACTCCGCCGCCATCAAGTCCGGCGACCCGATAGAGATCCCAGACCTGACCGGCACATACAAACCGGGCGCGAGCGGTACGTCGACACTGTCCCCCGGCGTCCTGACGGTCAACGCCCTCGGCACGACGACGACTTGCACCCCCACGAAGTCGGAGGTCTCGCTGACCCTCGACACGACCGAACAGGCAAGCGGCGCATCAGGCGGCTCTTCAACATCAGGCGGTACGTCAACGTCGACATCCACCTCGGGAGGCTTGGCGGAAACCGGCTCGGACAGCCACGGAGGTCTGAAAGCACTCGGCCTCGTCTCCGGTACGGCAATCCTGCTCGGCGTGGCGGTGTTCACCTTCATGCCGGGGCGGAGGCGACTGCGCTGACAAGTACGGGTTGGCCGCCCGCTTCTTGGTCAGTGTCGGGATTGCGGGAGCCGAGTAAAGGGCGCTCCCTGCGGTCGCGTCGCCTGCGGCGATTGCGCTGCGCTTCACCCTTGACTCGTCTCCCGCAATCCCGTTTCAGAAGCGAGCGGGCGGCCCCGAGGGATGGGTGGCCAGGCAGGAATCCCGTCGGGTGGGCTGCGTTCTGGGCCGGGGTGAGGGAGCGCGCTGCCGTCTCGCCTGCACGCCGGGCCGGCTCAGCGGCCAGCGGCGGGTGGGTGGTTGCGGGAAGCCGGGGTCATTTCTAACCGGTCAAAGGTCGTCGAGGTGGTTAGATTTACCCCCGGCTTCCAGCGACCACCCACTCAGGGTTGGCCGCTGAGCCGAGGGGGCGTGCTGGCGAGACGCGGACGCGTCCCCTCCACACCGGTCGGCAGCACGGTTCAGGCAAGGGGATGGCTCCCTGGCCGCCCATTCCTCCGGGCCGCTCGCTTGCTTCTGAAACGGGCTGGAGCGGGCCTAGTCAAGGGTGGCCCGCAGGGCCATCGGCGTAGCCGACGCGACCGAAGGGAGCGCCCTTTACTCGGGCCGTGGAAGCACGACACTGGCCAAGAAGCGAGTGGCCCAACGGTCACTGGAAAGTGCCGGGGACGGGAAAGGGCCGCCGTACCCCGAAGGATCCGGCGGCCCTTTGTTGCGTTGCCGTAGACGAACGTCAGTGGACGTCGCCCATGAGTTCCCTGACCTTCTTGCGGTACATCCACACCGCCGCGCCCGCGAGGACCGCGAGGACGGCCTGGAGTGCGACGATGCCCGTCTTGTTCAGGTCGACGCCGGCGATGGACAGGAGGCCCGTCGTCGCGTCGCCTGCCGTCACCGCGAGGAACCAGACGCCCATCATCTGGGAGGCGTACTTCGCGGGGGCCATCTTCGTGGTGACGGAGAGGCCGACGGGGGAGAGGGTCAACTCGCCGACCGTCTGGACGAAGTAGATCGCCACGAGCCACATCGCCGCCGCCTTGTGACCGCCGTCGGCGATCGCGAGGGGGGCCAGGAAGAGGAAGAAGGACGCGCCGATGAGCACCAGGCCCATCGCGAACTTGGTCGCCGTGCTCGGCTCCTTGCCGCGGCGGGCCAGGGCCAGCCAGGCCCAGGCGAAGACCGGGGCCAGGGCCATGATGAGGACCGGGTTGACCGACTGGTACCAGGAGATGGGGAAGTTCCAGCCGAAGATGGTGTTCTTCGCGGAGGAGTCGGCGAACAGGGACACCGTCGAGCCACCCTGGTCGTAGATCATCCAGAACACGGCCGCGGCGATGAAGAACCAGATGTACGCGGACATCTTCGACTGCTCGGCCCGGTCGAGGTCCTTGTCGCGCTTGATGCGGGCGATGACCAGGACGGGGATCAGCAGGCCGGCGATGGTGATCGGGACCAGCAGCCAGTTCAGCGTGTAGTGGCCGGAGAAGCCGACGATCGCGTAGAAGACGACGGCGACGGCCGCCCACAGGCCCGACTTGCGCAGCGTGGCCGCCTTCTCCTCGGCGGACAGCGGCGTGGGGACGATGTCCGAGCGGGAGCTGAGGTGACGCGTGCCGATCAGGTACTGGGCGAGGCCGATGGCCATGCCGACCGCGGCGAGTGCGAAGCCGAGGTGCCAGTTGTAGTTCTCTCCGACGGTGCCGATCATCAGCGGTGCGGCGAAGGCTCCGATGTTGATGCCGATGTAGAAGAGCGTGAAGCCGCCGTCACGGCGCGGGTCGTCCGGGCCCTCGTAGAGGTGGCCGACCATCGTGGAGATGTTGGCCTTGAGGAGACCTGAGCCGATCGCCACCAGGCCGAGGCCGGCGAAGAACGTGCCCGAGGACGGGAGGGCCAGGGTGAGGTGGCCGAGCATGATGATCACGCCGGCGACGGCGACCGTCTTGCGCGGGCCGAGGACGCGGTCCGCGAACCAGCCGCCGGGGAGGGCGAGCAGGTACACGAGCGACAGGTACACCGAGTAGATCGCGGTCGCGGTGGCCGCGCTCATGTGCAGGCCGCCCGGTGCCACCAGGTACAGCGGGAGCAGTGCCTTCATGCCGTAGTAGGAGAATCGCTCCCACATCTCGGTCATGAAGAGAGTGGCCAGTCCGCGGGGGTGGCCGAAGAAGGTCTTCTCGGAACCGGGGGTGCCCGGAGTCACCGAGTCCTTCGTCAGGCTGGACGCCATGGTCGTTCCTTGCTGGTGGGGGGGAGGCTGGCAGCGGGCCAGCCCGCACACAAAAGAGACCTTCAGCTGGAAATGCTCGCCAAAGGTCCCCGGTGCTACTACAGGCGGTCAGGTCACCATACGGCAGGACACCGCCGGAAATGGAAGGACTTGAGACATCGATCACAGGGATAAGTGGAACCGTGGTCGATCTTTCGAAGGTGGATACAAGGATGGCATCCCACAGACACAGGTTCGGACCAGATTCTTCACCGCTGCGAATCCGACTTGCCCCAAGGTAAGAATCACTCGTGGCGATCACACCCCGACCGCTGTCCGAGGCGGACTACCATCACCTCATGACCCGTGTACTGCTCGCCGAGGACGACGCGTCCATCTCGGAGCCGCTGGCCCGCGCTTTGCGACGGGAAGGTTACGAGGTCGAGGTGCGCGAGGACGGACCGACAGCGCTCGACGCCGGCATCCAGGGCGGCATCGACCTGTGTGTCCTGGACCTGGGCCTGCCCGGCATGGACGGCCTGGAAGTGGCCCGCCGACTGCGCGCCGAGGGCCACACCGTCCCCATCCTCATCCTGACCGCGCGCGCCGACGAGGTGGACACCGTCGTCGGCCTCGACGCGGGCGCCGACGACTACGTCACCAAACCCTTCCGGCTCGCCGAGCTGCTCGCCCGCGTCCGGGCCCTGCTCCGGCGCGGTGCGGCCGAGCCCGCGCAGCCGCCCGCCACGCACGGCGTCCGTATCGACGTCGAGTCCCACCGCGCGTGGATGGGCGACGAGGAACTCCAGCTCACCGCCAAGGAGTTCGACCTGCTGCGGGTGCTCGTGCGGGATGCCGGGCGGGTGGTGACTCGTGACCAGTTGATGCGCGAGGTGTGGGACACGACGTGGTGGTCGTCGACCAAGACCCTCGACATGCACATCTCCTGGCTGCGGAAGAAGCTCGGTGACGATGCGGCTAACCCCCGGTACATCGCGACGGTGCGGGGTGTGGGTTTCCGGTTCGAAAAGAGCTAGGTCGGCTACGCGCGTTGCGCCTGCGCCGCGGGTGGCTCGTGTGGTGTGCGCGACCGGCCGTTGTGTAGGGCTGGTCGCGCCGTTCCCCGCGCCCCTTTCGGGGCGCTGTTAGTCGCCGTTTCTCGGAGAGTGCCGTGCGTCGTCGTCTTATTCAGTCCACGCTCGCCGTGGTGCTCGTCGTGATCGCTGTCTTTGGTGTGTCTCTTGTCATCGTGGAGACGCGCACGATCAGCAACAGCGCCCAGGAACGTGTGGATTCCGAGGCGCTCAGGCTGGCCAGCATCGTGGACAGCCGGATTCTCGGGGCGGAGATCGTCGACTCCGAGGTGCTGCGTACGCAGGTCACGGAGGACCGGTACGCCGTGATCCGCATCCCCGGTGACCCGGTGATCGCGGTCGGCACCAAGCCGGCCGGTGACGTCATCCGCTCCACCGCCAAGGGCGAGGAGGGCGAGACGGTCACCGTGGAGGAGCCGCGGTCGACCGTCACCCGGGAGGTCGGGCGGACGCTGCTGATCATCGGCGCCGTCGCCCTGCTCGCCGTGGTCGCCGCCGTACTGCTCGCCGTACGGCAGGCCAACCGGCTCGCCTCGCCGCTCACCGACCTCGCGGAGACCGCGGAGCGGCTCGGTTCCGGGGACCCGCGGCCCCGGCACAAGCGGTACAGCGTCCCCGAGTTGGACCGGGTCGCCGACGTCCTCGACTCCTCTGCCGAGCGCATCGCCCGCATGCTCACCGCCGAGCGACGGCTGGCCGCCGATGCCTCACACCAGTTGCGTACGCCGCTGACCGCGCTGTCCATGCGGCTGGAGGAGATCACCCTCACCGACGACCCGGACACGGTGAAGGAGGAGGCGACGATCGCGCTGACGCAGGTCGAGCGGCTCACCGACGTCGTGGAGCGGCTGCTGACGAACGCGCGTGACCCCCGTACCGGCTCCGCCGTCACCTTCGACCTCGACGAGGTCATCCAGCAGCAGCTCGCCGAGTGGCGCCCCGCCTACCGCAGCGAGGGCCGCGCGATCGTCAGCTCGGGCAAGCGGCATCTCCAGGCCGTCGGCACCCCGGGGGCGGTGGCGCAAGTGCTGGCCGCGCTGATCGAGAACTCCCTCATGCACGGAGGCGGCACGGTCGCCCTGCGCACCCGCGTCACCGGCAACCAGGCCGTCGTGGAAGTCACGGATGAGGGGCCCGGGGTCCCTACGGACCTCGGTGCGCGCATCTTCGAGCGGACGATCAGCGGCCGTAACTCCACCGGGATCGGGCTGGCCGTCGCCCGGGATCTCGCGGAGGCGGACGGCGGGCGGCTGGAGATGCTGCAGGCGCAGCCGCCGGTGTTCGGGCTGTTCCTGTCGCGTACGCCGCCGACGAAGCGGCTGCCGGTGGACGACGACGAGCCCACGGTCCGCTAGGGGCCGGGGGAGTGGGCTGTTCAGCTCACGTGCTGCTTGGGGCGGGGCAGCGGCTCACGCTGGGGCTCGATGAGGGGAGCCTCCGCCTTCGCGAGCGGTTCCTCGCCCTCGTCCTCCACCGGCAGCGCCTTGAACACCCAGCTGCGGTACGACCAGAAGCGGAACAGCGTCGCGATGCCGATGCCGAGCACCTTGAAGATGTTGCGCTGAAGCGAGCTGTCCCAGCCGAAGCCGTAGATCGCGGCGAACAGGATGCCGTTCTCGATCACCAGGCCGACCAGGCTGAACGCCAGGAACAGGCTCAGTTCCTTGGTGCGGGCGCTCTTGTCGCGGTCACGGTAGGTGAAGTACCGGAAGCCCACGTAGTTGCACGCGATGGCGACGATCGTCGCGATCACGTTGGCGCGCACGGCCTGCAGGCTGGTCAGATGCCACAGCAGGTTGGAGACCGCGAAGTTCACCACGGTGCCCACCACGCCCACCGCGCCGAACTTGGCGACCTCGCGGGCGAGCCGTTTGAAAGGCCCTTCGGAACCAGGCTCCATGGTTGTGCAGGCCCCCGTCTTCTCGGATTCTCGACCCAGCCATGCTAACCACCCCTTTCCCCCGGCGCCCGTGAAGCCGCTCACAGGTCGGGAAGAGACCCGGAAAAGAACGGTAAGAGGTACGGAAATCAGGCCGCCGTGGCGTGACCGATACCCTGGGGGAGTGACGTTCCCGGTAGTCGGCATGGTCGGCGGGGGGCAGCTCGCTCGTATGACACACGAGGCGGGCATCCCGCTCGGCATCAAATTCAAGCTCCTCAGTGACACCCCTCAGGATTCCGCGGCGCAGGTCGTCGGCGATGTCGTCATCGGCGACTACCGCGACCTCGACACGCTGCGTGACTTCGCGCGGGGCTGCGACGTGATCACCTTCGATCACGAACACGTACCCACCGAGCATCTGCGCGCCCTGGAGGCGGACGGCATCCCCGTGCGCCCCGGCCCGGACGCGCTCGTGCACGCCCAGGACAAGGGCGTGATGCGCGCGAAGCTCGTCGAGATCGGGGTGCCGTGCCCGCGGCACCGGATCGTGCGCGATCCGGTGGATGTCGTCGCGTTCGCGGCCGAGGGGGACGGTTTCCCCGTCGTCCTCAAGACCGTCCGCGGCGGCTACGACGGCAAGGGCGTGTGGGTCGTCGACTCCGCGGAGGAGGCCGCCGAGCCGTTCCGCGCCGGCGTCCCCGTGCTCGCCGAGGAGAAGGTCGACTTCGTGCGGGAGCTGGCGGCGAACGTCGTACGGTCCCCGCACGGGCAGGCCGTCGCCTATCCCGTCGTAGAGTCCCAGCAGGTCAACGGCGTCTGTGACACCGTCATCGCGCCCGCTCCCGACCTCGACGAGTCGCTCGCGCTCCAGGCCGAGGAGATGGCGCTGCGCATCGCCAAGGAACTCGGTGTCGTCGGCCACCTCGCCGTCGAGCTGTTCCAGACCCGCGACGGTCGCATCCTCGTCAACGAACTCGCCATGCGCCCGCACAACTCCGGTCACTGGACCCAGGACGGCGCGATCACCAGCCAGTTCGCCAACCACCTCCGCGCGGTCCTCGACCTCCCGCTGGGTGACCCGCGCAAACGTGACACATGGACGGTCATGTGTAACGTTCTCGGCGGCGACTACCCGGACATGTACTCCGCGTACCTGCACTGCATGGCCCGCGACCCGCGGCTGAAGATCCACATGTACGGCAAGGACGTGAAGCCCGGCCGCAAGGTGGGCCACGTCAACACCTACGGCGACGACCTGGACGACGTCCTGGACCGCGCGCGTCACGCAGCCGGCTATCTGAGAGGCACGATCACCGAATGAGCTCCGTCGCAGGACCCGTCGTAGGAATCGTCATGGGGTCGGACTCCGACTGGTCCGTCATGGAGGCCGCCGGGAAGGCCCTCGACGAGTTCGAGATCGCGTACGAGGTCGACGTCCTCTCCGCGCACCGCATGCCCCGCGAGATGATCACGTACGGCGAGCGGGCCGACGGCCGCGGCCTCAAGGTGATCATCGCGGGCGCGGGCGGCGCCGCCCACCTTCCCGGCATGCTCGCCTCGGTGACCCCGCTGCCGGTGATCGGCGTCCCCGTGCCGCTGAAGTACCTGGACGGCATGGACTCGCTGCTGTCCATCGTGCAGATGCCGGCCGGTGTCCCCGTCGCCACCGTCTCGGTCGCCGGCGCGCGCAACGCGGGTCTGCTCGCCGCCCGCATCCTGGCCACACACGACGACGAACTCCTCGTCCGCATGCGGGAGTTCCAGCAGGAGCTGAACGACCAGGCCACCGAGAAGGGCAAGCGCCTGCGCGCCAAGGCCGAGGGCTCCGGCAGCGGCTTCGGCTTCGGGAAGTGATGGCGATGACGTCACTGGACCAGGCCCGGGAGCTGCTCCGCGAGTTCCCGGTCGTCGACGGGCACAACGACCTGCCCTGGGCGCTGCGCAAGCAGGTCGCCTACGACCTGGACGCCCGCGACATCGCCGTCCACCAGAACGCCCATCTGCACACCGACATCCCACGCCTGCGCGAGGGCGGCGTCGGCGCGCAGTACTGGTCGGTGTACGTGCGCTCGGACCTGCCCGACCCGGTGCCGACGACGCTCGAACAGATCGACTGCGTACGGCAGTTGCTCGCCCGCTACCCGCAGGACCTGGCGCCCGCGCTGACCGCCGCGGACATGGAGGCGGCGCGCGGAGAAGGCCGTATCGCCTCCCTCATGGGTGCGGAGGGCGGGCACTCCATCGCCAGCTCCCTCGGCACACTGCGGGGGTTGTACGCGCTCGGCGTCCGCTACATGACGCTCACCCACAACGACAACGTGGCGTGGGCGGACTCGGCGACGGACGAGCCGGGGGTCGGCGGCCTGTCGGCGTTCGGCCGTGAGGTCGTGCGGGAGATGAACCGCGAGGGCATGCTCGTCGACCTCTCGCACGTGGCGGCGACGACCATGCGCGACGCGCTGGACACGTCGACGGCCCCGGTGATCTTCTCCCACTCGTCGGCGAGGGCGGTCTGTGATCACCCGCGCAACATCCCGGACGACGTGCTGGAGCGGCTGCCCGGCAACGGCGGCATGGCGATGGTGACGTTCGTGCCGAAGTTCGTGCTCCAGGCCGCCGTCGACTGGACGGCCGCGGCCGACGACAACATGCGCGCGCACGGTCTGCACCACCTGGAGACCACCGAAGAGGCGATGAAGGTGCACCACGCCTTCGAGGAGCTCCACCCACGCCCGGTCGCCACCGTCTCCACGGTCGCCGACCACCTCGACCACATGCGCGAGGTCGCGGGCGTCGACCACCTCGGCATCGGCGGCGACTACGACGGCACGGCCTTCACCCCCGACGGCCTGAACGACGTCTCCGGTTACCCGAACCTCATCGCGGAACTGCTCGACCGCGGCTGGTCCAAGGCCGACCTGGCCAAGCTGACCTGGAAGAACGCGGTACGGGTGCTGGGCGCGGCGGAGGACGTGGCACGCGGGATCCAGGCGACACGGGGGCCGTCGAACGCGACGATCGAGTCGCTGGACGGCTGACCGGCGCGGCGCGGGAGCGCCCACTCCCGCGCCGTACCCCGAACGCCCCGCCCACCGGGTGGCCCTCTTGCGGGCGTGCGACGGTGACCGTACTGCCGTAACGACGTACGGAGCCCGCCATGGCCGACCTCCAGGACCAACTGCACGCGCCGACCGAGGTCGGCGAGCTCGACGCCTTGGTCCACGAGCCCTTCCCCGGCGGGCCCTTCCCGCCGGACACCGCGGAACCGTACGACCCCGTCTCCGACCCGGCCGCGGCCCCGCTGGAGCGCGCGCACGCCATCCTCGCCGCGCACCCGGTCGCGGACGGCTACAGCGGGCTGCCGTGGGCGCTGCGGCACCTGCCGTGGTTCGACCTGGAGCTGGGGGAGAGTTCCGTGGACACGGATGTGCCGCGGCTGCGCGAGGGGCATGTCGGCGCGCTGTTCTGGTCGCTGCACCTGCCCGAGGGGCTGGCCGGGGACCGGGCGGTCGGCGCCACTCTGGAGCAGCTCGACCTCGTGAACACGGTGGTCCGCGCCCACCCCGAGGGGCTGCGCCTGGCGTACACCGCCGGCGAGACCACCGACGTGCGCCACTGCGGCCGTATCGCCGTGCTGCTCGGCCCCGCCGGAGCCGCCGCGCTCGGCGACTCCCTGGGCATCCTGCGCTCCCTGCACGCGCTGGGTCTACGGGTCCTCACGCTGTCCGGGGTGTCCTGGGCGAGCGAGGCCGGGCTGACCCGGTTCGGCGAGGAGGTCGTGCGCGAGATGAACCGCCTCGGCGTGCTCGCCGACCTCTCCGGCGCCTCCGACGGCACGATCCGCCGCACCCTCGCGGTCTCGAAGGCGCCGGTGCTGTTCGCCCGCTCCGCCGCCCGCACGCTGCGCCCGCACCCGGCGAACCTCTCCGACGAACTCCTCGCCGCGGTCGGCGCCGCCAAGGGCCTGTGCATGGTGCCGCTCACCGCCGAGCAGACCGGGCCGTCCGTCCGGGACGTCGCCGACCACCTCGATCACGTCCACGAGATCGCGGGCCCCGAGTGCGTCGCCCTGTCCGGCACCTACGACGCCGGTACGGCCCACCCGCAGGACCTCGCCGACGCCTCCTGCTACCCGAACCTCATCGCCGAACTCCTCCACCGCGGCTGGTCCGAGCCCGACCTCGCCCTGCTCAGCTGGGGCAACGTCCAACGCGCCCTGCGCAGCGCCGACTTCACGGCCCGCGCCGCACAGCAGCGCCGCGAGCCGTCGACGGCGAAGATCGCCGAGCTGGACAGTTAGCGCACAGGACCTACGGGTGGTCGATCCGGCAGAAGCAGAAAGGATGCCCTGCCGGATCGGCGTACACCCGGAAGTCCTCCTTGTCCTCCTGGTGCAACGGCCGCGCGCCGAGCGCCAGCGCCTTCGCCTCCGCGACCTCCAGTTCCTCCCAGGTGGGCCCGGAGTCGAAGTCGAGATGGAGCTGCTGCGGCCGGTCCGCGCGCGGCCACTGGGGCGGGGTGTAGTCCGCCACCCGCTGGAAGGCGAGCCGGGGCCCGTCCGGAATGTCGAGGACGACCCACTCGTCGTGGGCGACGTGGGGCGTGCCGCCGAGAATCCCGGCGTAGAACTCGGCGAGCGCGAGCGGGTCGGGGCAGTCGAGCACGGTGGAACGGAAACGTGCCACGGCAGTCACGGTGATCTCCCTGGTGTCGGCGGTGTCGGCGGTCTCAGCAGGCGCAGAGACAGAACGGGTGCCCCGCCGGGTCGGCGTACACACGCCATGTGCGCGAGCGGTCCTCGGTGTCCAGCGGCGTCGCGCCCAGCGCCAGTACGTCCTTCTCGGCCGCGTCCAGGTCCGTGACGGTCAGGTCGAGATGGAACTGCTGGGAGCCGCCGGGCGCGGGCCACTTGGGCGGTACGTGTCCGGGGGCCTTCTGGAACGCCAGTGTCCGCCCGCCCGGCAGCTTCAGGTCCACCCAGTCGCCGCCGTCCTCGTCCTCGACGGTGCCGCCCAGGATCCCGGCGTAGAACGCGGCGAGCGCGCGCGGACCGGGACAGTCCAGGACGACGGCACCCAGCTCGGCGACGGGGGTGGGGTCGGTCATGACGGGCTCCTTCGTGTTACCTATATGCGGCGTCAGCCGGTAACGGTTACCTCATGGTCCCGCACAGGAGGTAACGTCGCAAGCATGAGTGAGAGAGTTCCCGCGCCCGGCGACCTGGCCCTGATCGAGGCCCTGGTGAACACGCTGGACATCGAGGCGGGAGCCGACGCGCTCGACACCGAGGACGGCCGGACCCCCTTCGGACTCACCGCACACCAGGTCCCGTACGCCCGTGAACTCCGCGAGTCCCTGCGTGCCACCCTGCTCGCCCACGCGGGCCACCCCGCGCACCAGGACGTGACCCCGCTCGGTGAACTCCTCGCACGGGCCCCGCTGTTGATCGAACTCGACGCCCACGACGGCTCCGCCCGCCTCACCCCCGCCGACGCGGAACCCCTGCTCTCCCGAGTGGCGGCAGCGATCGCCGGATCACTGATCGAGGGCACCTGGCCCCGCCTCAAGGCATGCGAGGCCCCGACCTGCCACTGGGCGTACTACGACCGCAGCCCGGCCGGCCGGGGCCGCTGGTGCTCGATGGCGGTCTGCGGGGCGCGCGCGAAGATGCGGACGTACCGCGCCCGGCAGGCCGGAGAGACGTCCTAGCCCTTCGCCTCGCCCCCGCCCGCCTGCGCGGCCCGCGACCCCACCAGCAGCAGACACATGACGGCCACTCCCGCGACCAGCCCGGCCAGCACCAGCAGCGGATCCAGCGGACGGGACGTCGAAGCGGCCTGCTGGGCCTGCCCGGCCTGCGGTGCGGCCGTCGTGGGCGCCGGTGCGGCCGCCGCCGCGGTGGAGGTCGGTGAGGCGGCCGGCATCGACATCGCGTGGGACGGGGACGAGGTGTGCGCGGGCGTCCTCGCCGCGACGGTCCGGCTCGGCACGGTCGGGTGCCGCTGCCCCGACCCGGACGACGAGCCGCTGTGCTCGTGCGCCGTGGGGGCCGCGGAGGTCGCCGGTGCCGCCGCCTTCACCACCATCCGGGCCGTCATGTCCGGGTGGACGGTGCAGACATAGCCGTACGATCCGGCCGTCGTGAACGTGAAGCTCCAGCTCTGGCCCTTGCTGAGCATGGGGGAGTGGATCGCGACCGGACCCGACGTGGTCTTCACGTCGTGCGGGGCGGTGTCCTCGTTGGTCCAGGTCACTGTGGTGCCGGCCGTGATCGTCAGGGCCGCGGGCGAGAAGGCGTACCCCTTCATCAGCACGTGGTACGACGCGGCCGACGCCTGCCCGGCGGGCAGCATCAGCAGACCGAGGAGGGCGAGTACGGCGGCCGCGACACCGCAGGCCGCCCGTCCGGCCGCCCTCACGCGAACTCCGCGGCGACCAGCAGCCGCAGCCGGGTGGCGGGGCGGCCGGCCCGGAATCCCGTGGCGCGGCGCAGCAGCCGGTACGGCAGCGTGGCCGTACCCACCACGAGCAGCCGGTCGTCCGCGTGCTCGACGACGCGCAGCCGGAGGAGGACGGGGAAGGCGGTCCCGTCGATGTCGAGGTCGGCGCTGAGCTGAAGTCGACGACCGCCGGCGAGGGGTTTCACCTCCTCGGAGACAAGCCGGGCCGTGAGGTGCGGATCGTCGAACTCGAAGCGGAACGACGGGTGTCCGGAGGAGTCCGGCACGGTGAGGGACGCGTCGGCGAGGGCGATGCGGCGGCGCAGCGTGGGCAACGGGCCGTACCAGCCGGTGAGTTCGACGAGCGAGCGGCCGGGCGCCACCGTGTAGTCGCCGGGCAAGGGCAGGCGACGTGTGCCGGTAGGTGACTCCGGTGGGGGCGGGACGGTGGGGAGAGTGACGGTTGTCATCCAGGTCTCCTGTGAAAGCGGTTCCGGAGTGGTGGTGAACGCGTGGAGAATGAGCGGGCGCCGGTCCGGCCGACTGAGCCTCGGCCGGACCGGCGCGTCCTTCTCTCGTCGCGGACCGCGTCAGCAGCTGCCGGTGACGAAGTCCTCGGTGGGCGTGAGCAGTTGCTCGGCCCAGACCGTGTGCATCTTCACGTAGCCGTCGACGTCGAGCAGATCGGTGATCTGCTGTCCGAGCGACTCCTCCAGGTGTGCCTTGTTGATGTGGTTGAGGAGCACGCTGAGCGTGCTGTCGAGGACCGTGCCCCCGCCGTCGGTGACGGGCTTGAGGATCGTCTCGACCCACACCGTGTGCATCTTGATGTAGGAGTCGAGGGCGAGCGCGTCCTGCACCTGCTGGGCCGGAGAGCGTTCCAGGTGCGCGGTGTTGATGTGCTGGAGGATCGGCAGGAGCACGTCCTGGACGCTGGTGCACTGGGTGGTGTCACCGCCGCCGTCGGAGCCGGTCGGGGTCGCGGTCGGCGTGGCCGTGGCGGTGGGTGTGGCTGTCGGCATGGGCATGCCCGTGGGGCCGGCGGTGGGTGTGGCGGTAGGCGTGGGGGTCGGCGTCGTACCGCCCGAGCCGCCGCCCGTGCCGCCGCCGCTGTCGTCCGCGACGACCTTCACCGACGCCACCATGTCCGGGTGCACGGCGCAGTAGTACTCGTACGTCCCGGCCTTGGTGAACGTGTACGACCACGAGTCGCCCTGGTTCAGGGTGCCGGAGTCGAACTTCACCGGAGCCTTCGTCGTGGTGACCGTGTGCGGGGCGGTGTCCTTGTTGGTCCACCGGACGGTCTGGCCGACCTTGACGACGAGCTGCTTTCCGTCGCCGAACGTGTAGTTCGAGATGTCGACCTGGTAGTCCGGCGTGGCGGCCGCCGCCGACTGCACCTCGGCCGCGGCGGCTGCGGGCGCCTGAGCCGCGCCCGCAGCCGACGTGTCCGAGCTGCCGGCGCTGCCCGCGGCGGCCTGCAACAGCCCCAGGCTGAGCACGGCCGCGAGGGCGGCGCCGAGCCCGGCGACCAGCAGGGCCCGGTTGCCGGCCGGTGAGCGGCGCCGCCGGTCACCGGTCTCTTCAGTGCGTTTCAAAGCAACTCCTTTGTTCCATGGGGGAGTTCAGCGGCCGGGATCGGCCGTGACCAGCAGACTCGTCACGACGAGCACGACGAGGACGAGCCCCGTCTCCGCCGCGACCGAGTAGCCGAAGGGCCGCACGGTGGCGGCGTCGCCGCGCAGCAGCACGGCGAGATCGAGACGCGTCCGCGTCCACTGGCGGCTGCACCAGGCGGCGGCCAGCACGACGGCGAGGACGCCCGTCTTGAGCAGCAGCAGATGCCCGTACGAGGTGTGCAGCAGGGCGTCGTAGGACCCCACGATCTGCCAGGCGAGCACCAGGCCGGCGGCGACGATCGCCGTCACGCTCACGGCGGCCAGCTTCGAGTAGCCGGGTACCACGGCGGCCAGTTCGCCCGGCTCGCGGCGCGGCAGCACGGCCACCGTGAGCATGACGAGCCCGCCGATCCAGAGGGAGACGCCGAGCAGGTGGACGAGATCGGCGACCGCGCCCCAACTGGGCTCGGTGCCCTCGGAGTTGTGGCCCGCCATACCGGTCGCCCGCAGCAGCCCGAGGGCCACCGCACCGGCCCCGACCCGCCAGCCGGGCGAGCGGGCGGTCCGCGCGCCGCCCTGCAACAGAGCCGCCAGCACCACGGAAGCGAGCACCCACAACAGGCCCCGGGCGGCGAGCGCGAGACCGGGCCCGGTGGTGAGGACGTCGGCGTACGTCGCCGGGCGCAGCGCGTCCCGCAGACCGCCGAGCGCGGTGTACGCGCCCTGAAGTCCGAGGCTCGCCACGGTCGACAACAGCCCGCATGTCCAGGCCAGTCCGAGCAGCACCCGCGCCCGCGGTTCGCCCGCGCCACGCGGCCACAGCAGCGCGACGAAGGCGAGCCCGCCCACGAACAGGGCCAGCGACAGATAACCGGTCCAGCGAGCGGCGACGAGACCCTTCCGCACCGAGGGGGACGGTGCGGGTGCGGCCGTGGTCTCGCCGCCGCTGTCCTGGGCGTCCGGCGCGGTCGTCGCGGTCGTCGCGGTCTTCGCGCCGATACCGAAGGTCAGCCGGCCGGAGGAGGCGTGGCCGTCCTCCTCATCGATCACGGACCAGGTGACCGCGAGGGTGTTCCCGGTCGCGCGGGGAAGCGCGACCCGCACCGTGGCACTGCTCCTGCCCGGCACCCGGGTCACGGGCAGCCGGTCGCCGTCCAGGGTCATGACGCGTACGTCCGCCAGGTCGACCGGCTCGTCGAAGAGGAGGGTGAGGTCGTCGGGGGCCTTCGCCAACCGGGCGCTGTCCTTGGGGGTGGAGCGGACCAGTTCGGTGTGGGCGGCGGCGGGGGTGGTGGTGAGCAGACCGAGGAGGACGGCGGAGAACAGGACCAGGAGAACGCGGCGGACGGTCGGCACGGCGGGCACGGTCGTCATGGGGTGGCCTCCGGCGACGGGGACGCGGACGGTGCCGCCGCGGCGCCCAGCAGACCGTCGAGCGGGGCGAGTCCGACGCACGGCGAGGGCTGCGCGGTGGGCTCTTCGGCGTCCGCGCCGTCGAGGACGCCGAAGAGGGACTGGGTGAGGCCGGTG
>NZ_JBXVPZ010000147.1:0-20708 GCF_057961495.1 Streptomyces sp. P5F9
GAGTCGCCGTAACCACCGGAGTCCCCGTACCCGCCGGTCGAGCCGTGGCCTCCCGGCGAACCGTGGCCGCCGCCGCTGCCGTGACCGCTTCCGCCGCCCCCGCCCGGATTGCCGCACTTGTTGCCGACCGCCGGGTTGAGGACCCCCACCACGTTCACGGTGTTGCCGCAGACGTTGACCGGCACATGCACCGGTGCCTGCACGGTGTTGCCGGACAGTACGCCGGCCGAGTCCGAGCTGGAGCCCGCGGCGCCCGAGTCGGCGTGGGCGACACCGCCCGCGGCGGCGATCACCCCGGTCGCGGCCGCCACGGTCATCAAGCTCTTTCGAGTGACCTGTCGCATTACCGAATTCCCCCCTGCCTTCAATCCTGACTGAATTTCTCGCGCGATTTCTCGCACAAAGAACCGTCGGCCCCGGAGCGCATGGCGCGCGCTCCGGGGCCGAGGCTGTGGTCACCCCTCAGAGGGGCGACGTCACTTGTTGATGCAGGTGTTGCCGAAGGCGGGGTTCAGCAGACCGATCACCGAGATCGTGTTGCCGCACACGTTCACCGGGACGTGCACGGGAACCTGGATGACGTTGCCGGAAACGACACCCGGGGAGTGCACGGCGGCACCCTGAGCGCCCGAGTCGGCGACGGCCAGACCCGCACCCGCGAGAACCAGGCCACCGGTGGCAGCCGCAGCGGCGACGACCTTCTTGATCATTATTCCTCCTTGTTGGCAAAAGCGATCTCGTGTTGCCGATCGCATCACCTGTAACGAGGAGGGAGTAATGGAGCTACGAGCTTATGAGCACATTCACCCGTCCCAGTGGTTTCCGTACGCGCGGTCGAATTCCGGCGTCAACCGACGTCGACCGGTGTTTCGGGGCACGACTTCAGGACGCGACTTCAGGACGCCACTTCAGGACGCGTCGATGAACCGGTCCAGCACCCGCACCCCGAACTTCAGCCCGTCCACCGGCACCCGCTCGTCGACGCCGTGGAACATGCCCGCGAAGTCCAGCTCCGGCGGCAGCTTGAGCGGCGCGAAGCCGAAGCCCCGGATGCCCAGGTCGTCGAAGGACTTGGCGTCCGTACCGCCGGAGAGCATGTACGGGATCGCCTTCGCGGTCGGGTCCTCGGCGAGCAGCGAGGACTGCATGGCCTCGACCAGGGGCCCGTCGAAGGAGGTCTCCAGGGCCTTGTCGGAGTGCGCGCCCTCACGCTTCACCTTCGGCCCGAGGATCCGGTCGAGGTCGGCGAAGAACTCCTCCTGGTACCCCGGCAGGAACCGCCCGTCGACGTGCGCGGTGGCCTCACCGGGGATGACGTTGACCTTGTAACCGGCGTTCAGCTGCGTCGGGTTGGCGGTGTTGCTGAGGGTCGCGCCGATGAGCTTGGCGATGCCGCCGAGCCGCTTGAGGGTGGACTCCATGTCCTCGGGGTCGAGCTGGGTGCCGAGCGCGTCGCCCAGTTCGTCCAGGAAGGCGCGCGTCGTCTTCGTGACGCGTACCGGGAACTTGTGCCGGCCGATCCGGGCGACCGCCTCCGACAGCTCGGTGATCGCGTTGTCCCGGTGGATCATCGACCCGTGCCCGGCGGTGCCGGCCACGGTCAGCTTCATCCAGTGCATGCCCTTCTCGGCCGTCTGGATCAGATAGAGCCGCCGCTCCTCGCTCACCGTGAACGAGAACCCGCCGACCTCGCTGATGCCCTCGGTGACGCCCTCGAACAGCTCGGGGTGGTTGTCGACGAGGTGCCGCGCGCCGTACGTGCCGCCCGCCTCCTCGTCGGCGAGGAACGCGAGCACGATGTCGCGCGGGGGCCTGCGTCCGCTGCGCAGCCGGTCGCGGACGACCGCCAGGGTCATCGCGTCCATGTCCTTCATGTCGACCGCGCCGCGCCCCCACACGCACCCGTCCGCGACCTCGCCGGAGAAGGGGTGGTGGGTCCAGTCCGCCGCGTTCGCCGGTACGACGTCCAGGTGGCCGTGGATGAGGAGCGCGGGCCGGGAGGGGTCCGTGCCCTCGATCCGGGCCACCGTGGACGCGCGCCCCGGGTGCGACTCGAAGATCTTGGGTTCGAGGCCCACCTCGGCGAGCTGCTCGGCGACGTACTCGGCCGCCTTGCGCTCGCCCGGGCCCGAGTGGTCGCCGTAGTTGCTGGTGTCGATCCGGATCAGCTCGCGGCAGAGGTCCACGACCTCGTCCTCGCCGGTGACGCCCTTGGCCGTGTCCGTGTCGCTCACGCTGCTTCCTCCCACTGTCACTGCTGGTGGTCCTCCCCCATCCTCTCTCCCCGCCGCACCTCACCCCAAGGGCGGTCCCGGCCCGTCACACGCCGTTCACGCGGGACGCGGGTGGGAACTGGGGGTGATCGGCCACCCCTGGAAGCCTGGTAATGTTTCCTTCGTCGCCGCGGGGGAAACCACGCGCGACAGACACCTTGTCCGGGTGGCGGAATGGCAGACGCGCTAGCTTGAGGTGCTAGTGCCCTTTATCGGGCGTGGGGGTTCAAGTCCCCCCTCGGACACATCGCAGGCGAGGGCCGCGACCTCTGGGTCGCGGCCCTCGCCGCATTTGTGGGGGATGTCTCCTTCGGCCTGAAGATCACCAGGTCAGAGCGTTGTCGCGCGCTTACGGAGCGCCCCCGTTCGGCCGCCCCGAGTGGCCGTCGGCAGGGCCGGAGCCTAGCGTCGTACTAAAATTTCCGGCTTGTTACGGAACGGAGCTGGAGCTGGACAACCCCAGGCATACCTGCGGGCCCGCCAGCGCCCCGGAGGTTTCCGGGTTCGAGACGCGAGGACCGATGGCAGCCATACACGAGAGCAGTGCTCTCGGGCTTGACGAAGAGATCCGCACACAGTTCGGCGATACGGCACGTTTCTCCGCGGCGCCGACCGCCTCGGCCCGCACACTTATCGACATTTTCGACGCGTCCGTGCGGTCGTATCCCGACGAGCTCGCCCTGGACGACGGCACCGTCCGCCTCACCTACCGTGCGCTGGCCGTCGAGGTGGAGACCCTGCGCCGCACCCTGGCCGCGGCCGGTGTCGGCCTCGGTGACCGGGTCGGCGTGCGCGTCCCGTCCGGGACCAACGACCTCTACGTCGCGATCCTCGCCGTACTCGCCGCCGGTGCCGCCTACGTCCCCGTCGACGCCGAGGACCCGGACGAGCGGGCCGAGCTGGTCTTCGGCGAGGCCGATGTGCGGGCCGTCATCGGTGCCGAGCACGCGCTGACCGTCCTCGGGCACAGTGACGTCCCGGCCGCCCGGCCCGGTGTCGAGCAGGACGCGTGGATCATCTTCACCTCCGGCTCCACCGGCAAGCCCAAGGGCGTCGCCGTCACGCACCGCAGCGCGGCGGCCTTCGTGGACGCCGAGGCCGCGCTGTTCCTCACCGACGACCCCATCGGTCCGGGTGACAGGGTCATGGCGGGGCTGTCCGTCGCCTTCGACGCGTCTTGCGAGGAGATGTGGCTGGCCTGGCGCTACGGCGCCTGTCTGGTGCCGGTGCCGCGCTCCCAGGTCCGCAGCGGTGCCGACCTCGGCCTCTGGCTGGTCGAGCAGGACATCAGCGTCGTCTCGACCGTGCCGACCCTGGCCTCTCTGTGGGAGCCGGAGGCGCTGAACGACGTACGCCTGCTGATCTTCGGCGGTGAGGCCTGCCCGCCCGAGCTGGTGCAGCGGCTTGTCACCGAGGGCCGCGAGGTCTGGAACACGTACGGGCCGACCGAGGCGACCGTCGTGGCCTGTGCCTCCCTGATGACCGGCGACGAGCCGATCCGCATCGGACTGCCGCTGAACGGCTGGGAGTTGGCCGTCGTCGACGAGGCCGGTGTGCCCGTACCGATGGGCGGCAGTGGGCAGTTGGTGATCGGCGGGGTCGGTCTCGCCCGCTATCTCGACCCCGAGAAGGACGCGGAGAAGTACGCGCCCCTCGAATCGCTCGGCTGGGAACGGGCGTACCGCAGTGGTGACTTGGTCAAGGCCGAGCCCGAGGGCCTGATCTTCCTGGGCCGGGCCGACGAGCAGATCAAGCTCGGCGGGCGCCGGATCGAACTCGGCGAAGTCGACGCGGCCCTCCAGGCACTCCCCGGAGTCGCGGGCGCGGCCGCCGCCGTACGCACCGCGCGCAGCGGCAACCAGCTCCTCGTCGGCTATGTCGTCACCCAGGAGGGCTGGGACCAGCCCACCGCCGTGGAGAAGCTGCGGGCCGAACTGCCCGCCGCCCTCGTGCCGTTGATCGCCCCGGTCGAGGATCTCCCGACCCGCACCTCCGGCAAGGTCGACCGGAACGCGCTCCCCTGGCCGCTCGAAGGCCTGGAGACCGGTGGCGCCAAGGAGCAGCTCTACGGCACGGAGGCCTGGCTCGCCGAGCAGTGGGGCGAGGTGCTCGGCATCCCCGTGAGCGGCGCGGCCGACGACTTCTTCGCGATCGGCGGAAGCAGCCTGGCCGCCGCGCAGTTGACCACGCGGCTGCGTACCCGTTACCCGAGTGCGGCGGTCCTCGACATCTACCAGCAGCCGACGCTGCGCAAGTTGGCCCGCCACCTCGAAGACTCGGCGCAGGGCGACGGCACCGCGCGGGTGATCGCGCCGGTCCCGACCCGCGCCAAGGTGGTCCAACTCCTCGCACTGGTCCCCCTGTTCACCCTGGTCGGCCTGCGCTGGACGGTGGCGCTGGCCGCGCTCGGCAATGTGCTGGGCGGCTACTCCTGGCTGCCGACCGCCTCGTGGTGGCTGGTCGGCGCGGGCGCACTTCTCCTCTTCAGCCCGCCCGGCCGGCTTGCGATCGCCGCGGGCGGCGCGCGGCTGCTGCTGCGTGGTGTGAAGCCGGGTCGCTACGACCGTGGTGGCAGCGTCCATCTGCGGCTGTGGGCGGCGGAGCGGCTGGCCGAGTTCAGCGGGGCGACCTCGCTGACCGGGTCGTGGCTGGAGCGGTACGCGCGTGCCCTCGGCGCCAAGATCGGCCCGGACGTCGATCTGCACTCCCTCCCGCCGGTCACCGGCATGCTCAAGATGGGCCGCGGTGCCGCGGTCGAGTCCGAGGTGGACCTGTCCGGCTACTGGCTGGACGGCGACCGGCTGGAGATCGGCCCGGTCAAGGTCGGCGCGCACGCCGTCGTCGGCACGCGCAGCATGCTGTTCCCCGGCGCCCGGGTGGGCAAGCGGGCCGAGGTGGCGCCGGGTTCGGCCGTCACCGGCACGGTCCCGACCGGCCAGCGCTGGGCGGGCGCGCCCGCGGTCAAGCTCGGCAAGGCCAAGCGCAACTGGCCCAAGGAGCGCCCGCAGCGTGGCACGTACTGGCGTGTGATGTACGGCGTGACGGGCTTCGCGCTCACCATGCTCCCGGTGGTCTCCGGGGCCGTGGCGCTGCTGGTGGCGAGCGCGTTCATCGCGCCCGGTGACGGTCTCGGCGAGGCCCTGCGGGGCGCGGCGGTCGCGCTGGTCCCGGCGACGCTGGCCTTCGGGCTGACGTACGCGCTGCTGATCCTGATCGGTGTACGCCTGCTCAGCCTCGGCCTGCGGGAGGGTACGCACCCGACGCACAGCCGGATCGGCTGGCAGGCGTGGACGGTCACGCAGTTGATGGACCTCTCCCGCGAGACCCTGTTCCCGCTGTATGCCGGGCTGGTCACGCCGGTGTGGCTGCGGCTGCTCGGGATGCGGATCGGGCGGGGCGCCGAGGTGTCGACCGTGCTCGCGCTGCCGAGCCTGACGACCGTCGGCGAGGGCGCCTTCCTGGCCGACGACACGTTGACCGCGCCGTACGAACTCGGCGGTGGCTGGGTGCACATCGGGCGGGCCGAGATCGGGCGGCGGGCGTTCCTCGGGAACTCCGGGATGACCGCGCCCGGGCGGAGCGTGCCGGACGGCGGGCTCGTCGGGGTGCTGTCGGCGACGCCGAAGAAGGCGAAGAAGGGCACGTCGTATCTGGGGCTGCCGCCGGTGAAGCTGCCGCGCAGCACGAGCGGCGGCGACCAGAGCCGGACGTACGACCCGCCGGCCAAGCTGCTGTGGGCGCGCGGTCTCGTGGAGCTGTGCCGGATCGTACCGGTGTTCTGCTCGGCGGGTCTTGCCGTGCTGACGGTGGCCGCGCTGTGCGCGCTGGGGGTGTGGGCGCCGCTGCTGTCGGGGCTGGTGCTGCTGGCCGTCGGTGCGCTGGCCGGGCTGGTCTCGATCGTGGCCAAGTGGTCCCTCGTGGGGCGGCACCGCGGTGCCGAGCACCCGCTGTGGAGCGGTTACGTGTGGCGCAACGAGCTGGCGGACACCTTCGTCGAGGTCGTCGCCGTGCCGTGGCTGGCCGGTTCGGTGCCGGGCACTCCGGTGCTGACGGCCTGGCTGCGCGGGCTCGGCGCGCACATCGGCAAGGGTGCCTGGGTGGAGAGCTACTGGCTGCCCGAGACCGATCTGGTGACCCTGGAGGACGCCTCCACAGTGAACCGTGGTTGTGTGCTCCAGACCCACCTCTTCCACGACCGGATCTTGCGGACGGATACTGTGGTCCTCCGTGAGGGCGCGACGCTGGGTCCTGGCGGAATCGTCCTGCCCGGCAGCGTGGTCGGGGCCCGTACCACTCTGGGTCCCGCCTCGCTCGTGATGGCGGCGGAGTCCGTCCCGGACGACACCCGCTGGCTGGGCAATCCGATCGAGTCATGGCGACCCTGAACACAGGTCACGCGGCGTCGGCTCGGAGGGCGGTGCACGGGTACGGGATACGAGCACAGCGCAGGGAGCAGACGCAGCAGTGACCGTTCAGCAGGCGGCGGGTCCGGACCCGTATTTCCCGGCAAACGGCGATGCCCGCTACCGGGTGCACCGCTATGAGCTCGCGCTGGACTACCGTCCCGGCCCCAACCGTCTCTCCGGCACGGCCCGTATCAACGCCATAGCGGGCCGTGCGCCGCTGCCCGAATTCCAGCTGAACCTGGGCGACTTCAAGATCGGCCGGATCCGGGTGGACGGCCGCCAGCCGCACTACACGCACCGCGGCGGCCGCCTCCGTGTCCGGCCCGCGAAGCCGCTGCGGGCCGGTGCCGCGTTCACCGTCGAGGTCCACTGGTCGGGCAACCCCAAGCCGGTCGCCAGCCCCTGGGGCGGCCTCGGCTGGGAGGAGTTGACCGACGGCGCGCTGGTGGCGAGCCAGCCGATCGGGGCGCCGTCCTGGTACCCGTGCAACGACCGCCCCGCGGACAAGGCGTCGTACCAGATCTCGATCACCACGCCGTCGGCGTACGCGGTGGTCGCGGGCGGCAGGCTGCTCACGCGAACTACCAAGGCTTCCACGACGACTTGGGTGTACGAGCAGTCGGCGCCGACGTCGAGTTACCTGGTCGGGCTGTCGATCGGCAAGTACCAGACGGTGCTGCTGGGCGACCCGGGCCTGGGCGGTGTGCCGCAGCACGGGCACATCCCGTCGGACCTACTCCCGGAGTTCTCAAGGGACTTCGCGCGCCAGCCCGCGATGATGGAGCTGTTCCAGGAACTGTTCGGGCCGTACCCCTTCGACGAGTACGCGGTCGTGGTGACGGAAGAGGAACTCGATGTCCCCGTGGAGGCACAGGGGTTGTCGCTGTTCGGCGCCAACCACGTTGACGGGGCCCGGGGTTCGGAACGGCTCGTCGCCCATGAGCTGGCCCACCAGTGGTTCGGTAACAGTGTCTCCATCGCCGACTGGCGCCACATCTGGCTGAACGAGGGCTTCGCCAAGTACGCCGAGTGGCTGTGGTCCGAGCGCTCGGGCGGCCGCACGGCCCACCAACACGCCGCCGCCGCGCACCGGTTGCTGTCCACGCTCCCCCAGGACCTGCGGCTCGCCGACCCCGGCCGCAAGTCCATGTTCGACGACCGCCTCTACGAACGCGGCGGCGTCACCGTCCACGCGGTGCGCTGCGCGCTGGGCGACATCGCGTTCTTCCGGATGCTGCGGGGCTGGGCGAGCCAGCACCGCAACGGGACGGTGACGACGGCTACGTTCAGGTCGCATGCGTCCCGGTTCACTTCCGAGTCGTTGGACCAGCTTTTCGATGCGTGGGTTTATGGGACTCGGTTGCCGCCGATGCCTTCGGCCGAGACGGGGATCGCGGTCTGAGTTGTCAGCTCCGTTGCTAGTGGGGAACTGACGGAGTATCAAGTGACTTCACGGGGGTGAGGTCATGGCAGCCGCATGGGGCCGCGGGTTCGCGGAGACGGGTGAGTGGCTGGAGGTCTACGGGGAGACCGAGCCGCAATCCGTCCCGCTGGAGCAGATGTTCGCCACGGGGTCGGACACCACACGCCCTTTCACCGGGTATCTCTACGTGTGGTCGCTCGGGTACACGGGGGACGAGGCGCCGTCCATGAAGGTCACGCTGCTGTTCCCGGCCATGAGCGGCTGGCGGGTGAAGGACGTCCAGGCCGTCGTGTACCACCTGCCGCCGGTGGCGGACGAGCGGGCGTGGCGGAACACCCTGGCCAGAGACCTGCGGGCGGCCGGACCCGTCCTGGAAGCCGCCGGCAGGCTCACGGCCGACCTGACCGGCTTCCCCGAACTCAACGCGATGACGTCCGCCGCGGCCCATCTGAGGGCGCGCAGTGCGCCGCAGATGCCGGACGAGGAGTGGTTCGTCAAGAGAGTGCACCGCAGTCCCGGCGGGATCCTGCACCAGGGGGTCGAGTGGACGCTCCCGGCGAACTTCGTGCGGCAGATCGGGACCCGGGTCACCGGCGCCCTCCTCGTGGAGTTCATCGGCGCCGCACCCGCGTACGAGGACACCGGCCCTCCCGGCAGCGAGCCGCTGCCGCTCCTGGCCTGCGCGAGCCTCACCCGCGACAAGGAGTTGAGGCTGCCCGAGGACGCCTACGTTCGGCTGCCACTCCGTGTCACCCCCGAACGCCCGCGAACGTAGCCCCGGCACAATGTTGCCCATGACCCCACGCACCAACTGCCCCTGCGGCCTCCCCCAGCCCTACGAAGAGTGCTGCGGCCGCTACCACTCGGGCCCCGCGACCGCCCCCACCGCCGAGGCCTTGATGCGCTCCCGCTACACCGCCTTCGTACGGCTGGACGCGCCCTACCTGTTGCGCACCTGGCACCCCCGGACGCGGCCCGCCGAGCCCCTCGATCTCGACCCGGGGATGCGGTGGACCGGGCTGGAGATCCTGGAGACAGGGGGCGGGTCGGCGTTCCACTCCGCGGGGACCGTGACGTTCCGGGCCTCGTATCAGGGCGGCGCCATCCATGAGCGGAGCCGGTTCGACCGGGTCGACGGGGCCTGGGTGTACCTCGACGGGGAGTTCATCGAAGACTGAGGCCCTACGGCGCCAGGATGTCCAGTTCCTGAAGCGCGCCCACCGTGATCTCGCGGGTCAGGGTCTCCGCTCGGAGGGCGTCGCCCTCGCGGACCGCCTCCGCGACCTGGACGTGGAGGGTGACGGCGGCCGGGTCGGGGTCCTCGAACATGACCTCGTGATGGGTGCGGCCGGCGAGGACCTCGGTGACGACGTCGCCGAGGCGGGCGAACATCTCGTTGCCGGAGGCGGTGAGGATCACGCGGTGGAAGGCCACGTCGTGGACGAGGTAGGCCTCCAGTTTGTGGCCGCGCGAGTTGGCGACCATGCCGATCGCGCACTCGGTGAGTTCCGCGCACTGCTCCGCCGAGGCGAACTTGGCGGCGAGGCCCGCGGCGATCGGCTCGACCGCGGAGCGCAGCACCGTGAGTGAGCGCAGTTGCTGCGGGCGGTCGGCGCCGGCCAGGCGCCAGCGGATGACCTGCGGGTCGTAGACGTTCCACTCGGCCTTGGGGCGGACGGTGACGCCCACTCGGCGGCGGGACTCGACAAGGTGCATGGATTCGAGGACCCGGACCGCCTCGCGCATCACGGAGCGGGAGACCTCGAAGTCCTTGGCGAGCTCGTCCGTGCGCAGGACGCTGCCCGGCGGGTACTCGCCCGCGGTGATGGCGGGGCCGAGGGAGTCGAGTACACGGCCGTGCAACCCGCGGCCCGGAGTGGTCATGCACTCAGCGTACGGGTCACGTCACGGAACCAAAAAGTCAGACTTATATGTCACAGACTCTTGAATTCGTCGTACCTAATCGGTTTCAGTGGGTTCGACATCAGGTGTCGACGGAGACAGTGAGGCAGCGATGCGTACCCCCCATGTCGTTGTGGTCATGGGCGTAGCGGGCACCGGGAAGACCACCATCGGTCCCCTGCTCGCGGCCCGGCTCGGCGTTCCGTACGCCGAGGGCGACGACTTCCACCCGCAGGCCAACATCGCCAAGATGTCGGCCGGGCACCCGCTGACGGACGAGGACCGGTGGCCGTGGCTGGACGCCATCGGCTCCTGGGCGCACGGGCGCGCGGGACTCGGTGGGGTGGTGAGCAGCTCGGCGCTGAAGCGGTCGTACCGTGATCGGCTCCGGGCCGCCGCTCCCGGGGTCGTCTTCGTGCACCTCACCGGCGACCGCGCACTCATCGAGGACCGGATGGCGCACCGGCACGGGCACTTCATGCCGACCGCGCTGCTCGACTCCCAGTTCGCCACGCTCCAGCCGCTGGAGGCCGACGAGGCGGGAGTCGCCGTGGACGTCACGGGCAGCCCGGAGCAGATCGCCGAGCGGGCGATGACCGCGCTGGAGCAGGTCCCCGAGCCGACCGTCTGACACCTGACATCGGCAACCCCTCCCCCTTCCCCGTATCCGCAAGGAATCCACCGTGACCAGACTCAGCGTCGAGTTGTTGGCAGCGGACCCTGTCGAGCCCATCACCTCGGCCGGCCACGCACAGCTGGGCATCGCCGTACTGGCGGGCATCGCCGTCATCGTCCTGCTCATCACCAAGTTCAAGATGCACGCCTTCCTGGCGCTGACCATCGGCTCGCTCGCGCTCGGCGCGTTCGCCGGGGCGCCGCTGGACAAGGCCATCACCAGCTTCACCACCGGGCTCGGTTCGACCGTCGCCGGTGTGGGTGTGCTGATCGCGCTGGGCGCGATCCTCGGCAAGCTGCTCGCCGACTCGGGCGGCGCCGACCAGATCGTCGACACGATCCTCGCGAAGGCGAGCCCCCGGTCGATGCCGTGGGCGATGGTGCTGATCGCCTCGGTGATCGGGCTGCCGCTGTTCTTCGAGGTCGGCATCGTGCTGCTGATCCCGGTCGTGCTGATGGTCGCCAAGCGCGGCAACTACTCGCTCATGCGGATCGGTATCCCGGCGCTCGCGGGGTTGTCGGTCATGCACGGGCTGATTCCGCCGCACCCCGGGCCGCTGGTCGCCGTCGACGCCGTCAAGGCGAACCTCGGTCTGACCCTCGCGCTCGGCGTACTGGTCGCGATCCCGACCGTCATCATCGCGGGGCCGCTGTTCTCGAAGGTCGCCGCACGCTGGGTGGACGTCCAGGCGCCGGAGCGCATGATCCCCGCCCGCCCGTCGGAGGACCTGGAGAACCGTCCTGGCTTCGGCGCGACCCTCTCCACGATCCTGCTGCCGGTCGTGCTGATGCTCTCCAAGGCGCTGGTCGACATCATCGTCGACGACCCCGAGCACACCGTGCAGCGCGTCTTCGACGTCATCGGCTCCCCGCTGATCGCACTCCTCGCGGCCGTCATTGTCGGCATGTTCACGCTGGGGCGCCCGGCCGGCTTCACCAAGGAGCGGCTGTCCTCGACCGTCGAGAAGGGGCTGATGCCGATCGCGGGCATCCTGCTCATCGTCGGCGCGGGCGGCGGCTTCAAGCAGACGCTGATCGACTCCGGCGTCGGCCAGATGATCCTGGACATCTCCAAGGACTGGTCGATCCCGGCGCTGCTGCTGGCCTGGCTGATCGCGGTGGCGATCCGCCTGGCGACCGGCTCCGCGACGGTGGCCACCATCTCGGCGGCCGGTCTGGTCGCCCCGCTGGCCGCCGACATGTCGAGCGCCCACACCGCCCTGCTCGTCCTGGCGATCGGCGCGGGCTCGCTCTTCTTCAGCCATGTCAACGACGCCGGTTTCTGGCTGGTGAAGGAGTACTTCGGCCTGAGCGTCGGCCAGACCCTCAAGACCTGGTCGGTCATGGAGACGATCATCTCGGTGGTCGCCGGCGGACTGGTCCTCCTCCTCTCGCTGATCATCTAGGGGTACGGGAATGAGTCATCCTCTCTTCGACATCAGCGGCCGTACGGCCCTGGTCACCGGTTCCAGCCGGGGCATCGGACTCGCCCTCGCCCAGGGCCTGTTGGAGGCCGGCTGCACGGTCGTACTGAACGGCCGCGACGGCGAACGCCTCACCAAGGCCGCCGCCGAACTGTCCGGGGACGTCCACACGGCCGCCTTCGACGTGACCGACGGTCCGTCAGTAGCCGCCGGAATCGCGGACGTCGAGGACCGGGTCGGCCCGCTCGACATCCTGGTCAACAACGCGGGCATGCAACTGCGCGCCCCGCTCCTGGAGTTCACCGACTCCGACTGGCACCGCATCATCGACACCAACCTCACCAGCGCGTTCCTGGTCGGCCGCGAGGCGGCCCGCCGGATGACGGAACGCGGCCACGGGAAGATCATCAACATCTGCTCGCTGCAGAGCGAGGTGGTCCGCCCCGGCATCGCGCCCTACGCGGCCACCAAGGGCGCCCTGAAGATGCTCACCAAGGGCATGTGCGCGGACTGGGGCCCGAGCGGCGTCCAGGTCAACGGCCTGGGCCCCGGCTACATCGAGACGGAACTCACCCAACCCCTCGTCCAGGACGAGGAGTTCAGCGCCTGGGTGCGCAAGCGGACCCCGGCCGGCCGCTGGGGCCGTACGGAGGACCTGGTGGGCGGGGTGCTGTTCCTGGCGTCGCCCGCCGCGGACTTCGTGAGCGGACAGATCCTGTACGTCGACGGCGGCATGACGAGCGTGCTGTAGAGAACGGGAGTCCAGACATGCTGGGTTGTGTGATTCACGGTCAGGACGACCTGCGGGTCGACGAGTTGACGGTCCCGGAGCCCGGCCCCGGCCAGGCCTTGGTCGCCGTCCGCTACGGCGGCGTCTGCGGCTCCGACCTCCACTACTGGCGCCACGGCGGCGTCGGCGACTTCCGCCTCAAGGAACCGATGCTGCTCGGCCACGAGGTCGTCGGCACGGTCGTCTCCTACGGCCCCGGGGCCACAGGTCCCGTTCCTGGTACGGCGGTTGCCGTGCACCCGGCGACTCCGTGCGGGGTCTGCCCCGAGTGCGTGGACGGTCGCCGTAACGTGTGCCGGGACACCGCGTACCTGGGCAGCGCGGCCCGCTTCCCGCACGTCCAGGGCGGCTTCGCGGCCCAAGTCGCCGTCCCCGCCGAGCAGTTGAGGGCGATTCCGGCGGGTCTGGAGCTGCGCCGGGCCGCTCTCGCCGAGCCGCTCTCCGTCGCCCTGCACGCCGTACGCCGCGCCGGGGACGCGGCCGGACGCCATGTGCTGGTCACCGGCGCGGGCCCGATCGGATGCCTCGTCGTCGCGGCGGCGAAGGCGGCGGGCGCGGCCCACGTGACGGTAACGGACCTGCTTCCGGCGGCACTTCGGTACGCCACCGCGGCCGGCGCCGACACCGTCGTACGGGCCGATGACCTGGACGACTCCGGGTGGCCGTCCGAAGTGGACGTCGCCATCGAGGCGTCCGGGGTGGCGGCCGGGCTCGACACCTGTCTGCGGCTCGTGCGGCGGGGCGGGGTCGTCGTGCAGCTCGGGATGCTGCCGCCGGGGCAGAGTCCCTTCGCGGGGAACCTGGTCGTCAGCCGGGAGATCGAGCTGCGCGGGGCGTTCCGCTTCGACGAGGAGTTCAACGACGCGCTCCAACTCCTTGCCGTGGAGCCGTCGTTCGACGCTCTGGTCAGTGCGGTGGTGCCGGTGCGGGAGGCCGAGTCGGCGTTCGCGCTGGCGGCCGACCGGAGCCAGTCGTGCAAGGTGCTGCTGGACTTCGGGAGCTGAGCAGGGCGACCAGCACGTCACCCCAAAGCTTCAACTAGGGCTTCCACAGAGGGTGTTCGCGCTTGGCCCAGTCCCTGCTGACCGAGCCCGTGCGCAGCCCCGCCCTGGCCTCCGGGTCACCCAGCGCCATGCCGATGTGGCCGCCGAGGACGATGCCCATCGTCAGGGCGAGCCAGTCGTGGACGAAGGTCGCGCTGGTGCGCCACTGGATCGGGGTGAGGTGGGTGAACCACATCATCAGGCCGGTGCCGAGCATCACCAGGGTGGCGCCGGCGATCCAGTTGGCGTAGATCTTCTGGCCGGCGTTGAACTTGCCCGCCGGGCGCGCCGATCGGCGTTTGTCGCGCATCAGGGCGCCGCGCAGCCAGACCCGGTCGTGCGGGCCGAAGCGGTTGAGGAAGCCGAGGTTGACGCGGAAGCCGCGGGAGACCAGGCCGATCACGACGGGCACGGGGAGGGCGAGTCCGGCGCACTCGTGGATACGGACGACCAGGTCACGGCGGCCGACCAGTTCGGCGAACGCCGGGATGTACAGGCAGGCCGCCGTGAACACGCAGATGCCCATCAGCAAGGCCGTCGTCCGGTGGACCCAGCGTTCGGTGCGGCCGAAGCGGCGGACGCGGGCCGACGGCTCCGTCTGCGGGGCGTGGGCTTCAGCTCGTAGGGTCATCGTCGCGTCCGTTCGACTTGCCGACCCAGGCGTCGACGTCGTAGCCCCGATCCTCCCAGTAGCCGGGCTTCACATGCTCGGTGACCGTGATGCCGGAGAGCCACTTGGCGGACTTGTAGAAGTACATGGGGGCGACATAGAGGCGGACCGGGCCGCCGTGGTCGTGGCCCAGGGGCTTGTCCTGCATGCGCAGCGCCACCAGGATGTCCGAGCGCCGGGCCTGGTCGAGGGTGAGGCTCTCCGTGTAGGCGCCGTCGAAGCAGGTGAAGCGCACCGCCCCGGCCTTGGCACGCACTCCCGCCGCGTCCAGGAGCCGGGACAGGCGCACCCCCTCGAAGGGGGTCCCGGGGACCCGCCAGCCGGTGACGCACTGGACGTCCTTGACCAGCCGGGTCTGCGGCAGCGCGCGCAGATCGGCCAGCGTGTAGGACGCCGGCTTGTCGACCAGGCCGTCGACGGTCAGCCGGTAGTTCTCGGCGTTCTTGTTCGGCACGGACGCGGTGACCGAGTAGTAGCGGAAGCCGCCGCCGTTCGGGAGCAGTCCGGTCAGCCCGGTGGGGTCCTTGCCGGACACGGCACCGAGGAAGCCCTCCATGCCCTTCTGCAGCGCGGGCGCGGTGACGACGCCGAGGGCGCCCAGGCCGAGAGTGCCCAGGAGGACCCGGCGGCCGAGCGGCCGGCCCTCCGCCTTCTCCGCACCCTCGGGCTCGGGTTGTTCAGGTTTCACGCAGCCATTCGAACACCCGCGACCCCGGCGCGGCCAGGGATAGCGGGTGCCCGTCAGACTTCTGTAACCACTTCTTACGTGCTTCTCAGAGATCCGCTCGGTGGACGTGGATGCGCTACGACGTCTCCCCGGCCGCCTTCTCCAGCTGGAACGCCTCGTTGCCGAGCCCGATCCGGGCGTGCGCCTCGGGGTTGCGGGAGCGCAGGAGCAGGCCCTGGGCCAGGCCGACGAGCACGGCGAGGCCGATGATGCCGGGCAGGATCCAGCTCAGGGACGAGTCGGGGCCCGCGCCGACCAGGACGTCGAAGTCCTTGACCGTGTAGACGGCGATGACGACGAGCGCGATGCCCGCCACCGCGGAGGTGACCAGTCGCCAGGCCTGGGCGCCTGCGGAGCCGCGGCGGGCGAAGAAGACGATCACCGAGGCGGAGGCCGCGGCCATCAGCAGGATCACGCCGAGGGCGCCGATGTTGCCGAACCAGGTGAACAGGTGCAGGACCGGTTCGGTGGGGTCGCCGGTGGGCTTGTCGTCGGCGATCGCGAAGGCGATCACGATCACGGCGGACACGGCGGTCTGGAGCAGCGAGCCGGTGCCGGGGGCGCCGCTGGAGCCCGTCGTACGGCCGAACGCGGACGGCAGCAGGCCCTCGCGGCCCATGGCGAAGGCGTAGCGGGCGACGACGTTGTGGAAGCTGAGCATCGCCGCGAACATGCCGGTGACGAACAGGACGTGCAGCACGTCGGTGAAGGTGCCGCCGAGGCGGGACTCGGTGAGGTAGAAGAGAAGTCCGGCGCTCTGCTTCTGGGAGACGCCGACGATCTGCGAGGGCCCCGTCGCGACGGTGAGCGCCCAGCAGCTGAGCGCGAAGAACACGGCGACGCCGCCGACGGCGAGGAACATCACGCGCGGCACCAGGATGTGCGGGCGGCTGGTCTCCTCGGCGTAGACCGGGGCCTGTTCGAAGCCGAGGAACGCGGC
The DNA here is from genome assembly GCF_057961495.1 of Streptomyces sp. P5F9. Lineage (NCBI taxonomy): Bacteria > Bacillati > Actinomycetota > Actinomycetes > Kitasatosporales > Streptomycetaceae > Streptomyces > Streptomyces sp. P5F9. The sequence continues at coordinate 16,274 of NZ_JBXVPZ010000147.1, forward strand.
GATGCAGAAGCACAGGGCGGTGCCGACGCCGGCGCCGCTGAGGGTGTCCGGGTTGAAGGCGTGCAGGGACAGGCCCTCCTTCGCCGGGTCGGCGACGGCCGCGATGTCGAAGATGACGACGAGCGCGACCTCGATGATCAGCAGGACGCCGAGCACGCGCGCGTTGACGTCGATCTTCAGCCAGCCGAGCGCGCCGACGGCGAGCACGGCCACCAACGCCGGTATCCACCAGGCGACTTGGAGGTCGGCGTAGGTGGAGAACAGCCCGGAGACCTCGAAGCCGAAGATGCCGTAGATGCCGACCTGGAGGGCGTTGTACGCGACGAGCGCCACCAGGGCCGCGGCCGCGCCGGCGGTGCCGCCGAGGCCGCGGGAGATGTACGCGTAGAAGGCGCCCGCGTTGTGGACGTGCCGGCTCATCTCGGCGTAGCCGACGCTGAAGAGGACGAGGACGACGCCGAGGAGGACGAAGAGCAGCGGCTGCCCCTCGATGCCCATCACCGCGAATGTGGTGGGCATGACACCCGCGACCACCATGAGGGGCGCGGTCGCGGCGAGCACGGAGAGCAGCAGGCCCCCGGTGCCGAGGCGGTCGGCGCGCAGGGCGCGCTCCTGCCCCCTGAACGTGCTGATACCGCCGCCGTCCGAGGTGGCGCTGCTCGTACTGGAACTGCCCGTCGTCATGGCGGGAACGTCCTTTCGGGGTCGCTACAGGGGCGTTGCTACGGATGCGTTTCATCGATACGACGGCGTTACGACGTCCCGAGCGCACTGTCGCGTGCGGCACGGAAGGCGGTGAGCGGGTCGCGGTCCGGGTAGGACCACGGAGCCGGGGTCGGGTGCTCCCCGATGCGGTGGAACAGGGCGGCGGCCTCGGCGCTCCGGCCCTCGCAACACTTCGCGTGGGCAAGGAAGTTGAGGTCGACCAGGCGGCGCGGATGGCCTTCGTGCTCCCACTCCAGCCACCAGTCGAAGGCGGCCTTCATGACCTGCCGGGCCCGGCGTCCGGTCCAGTGTCCGGAGGCGGCCGGGTCGGCGGGTTCCAGTCCGGCGGCGGCCAGCACGCGGTAGCGCTCGGCGTGCGCGATGACCGGCAGGATGGCGAGCGGGGAGTCGGCGGGGGCCTGTTCGGCGGCCCAGTAGGCGAAGTCGTAGACCTCGCGCAGCGGGTCGACGCCCGCGTCGGCGCGGCGTTCCGCGAGCCGGGCCACCATCAGATGGTGGGCGTGGTGGTGGTCGGGGTACCGGTGGCGGACCTCGTCGAAGAGCTGGACCACGCCCTCGTCGGTGCCGAGGGTGTGCTCCAGAAGGAGCAGCCCGAGCCACGGCGTCGGATCGTCGGGCAACCGGGCCGACGCCGTACGGCAGGCCTCGCGAGCACGGACCGGCTTCTCCTTGCCTACGAGCACACGCTGGACCATGGCCAGGGCGAGCAGGACGGAGGCGTCGCCGGACTCGGGTTCGGCGAGCAGCCAGTCGCGGGCCCAGGCGGCGGTGTAGGACTCCCGGGCGAGGACGGTGACCCGGTGGGCGCGGGCGTCCCAGTCGTCGCCCGTCTGGGCGAGCAGACCACGCGCCGCCTGCCAGCGGCCCTGGGCCAACGCGGCCCGCGCGGCGACGAGTTGGTCGTCGTCGAGCGCGGCGTCGAAGGCCTGGGAGGCGCGCTTGTGGCGGCGTCCGAGGGGTGGCGGGGGTGGGGACACCCGGGTATTCCTCACGATCCTCACGCGACGCTGCGGGACATCGGCCTGCCATCGACCGATCACGCACAGCAAACCCTCCACCAATACTTCACGTCAAGTGCCGCACCGCCGTTACACCTGTCAACTTCCGCTACAGATAGGACACTTGTGGCTCGATCACCTACCCGGGACGGTACGCTGCCAGCCGTTCGCGGGTCACCGGTGTGGCGTAGGCCATGGCGCTCGGGCGCGCGGCGGCGGACGATGGGAGCACGGTCCCGCCGCAGCCTCCGATCGTGCCCACGGTCGTCAGAGCATCGTGACCGGATCAACCGCCCGCATCCGGGTACTCCCAGGGGCAAGCCGGGCCCTGGGGCGCTAGAGTCGCCCAAACGCATCCCGTAGCCCGGCCTGACGATCGAGGTACGCAGCGTGTCCCTTCTGGTTCTGATGCTCGCCGTGAGCGCGGCCTGTTGCCTCGGCTTCGGATTCGTGCTCCAGCAGAACGTGGCCCAGCAGGCACCCCTGAGCGACTTCCTCTCCCCGAGACTGCTCCTCGACCTGATGCGGGTGCCGCGCTGGCTCGGCGGCATCGGCCTGATGATCGCGGGCATGGTGCTGGGCGCAATCGCACTGAGCCACGGCGAGGTCTCCCTCGTGGAACCCCTCCTCGCGACGAACCTCCTCTTCGCCCTGGCCCTCTCCCGCAAGCAGACCCGACAACCCCTGGGCCGTCAGGGCTGGGCGGGCCTCGCACTCCTCGCGGGCGGCGTCACGACGTTCATCGTCGCGGGCGAACCGCGCAGCGGCACAGCCGTCACCGACCCCTTCCGCCACTGGCTGATCATCGGCGTCATGGTGGGCCTCGCCCTCCTCCTCACGACGTACGCCAAACGCTCCCGCCTCAGCTCGGGCCCGGTCCTCCTGGCCCTGGCGGCCGGCCTCCTCTACGGCGTCCAGGACGCGCTCACCCGCGTCAGCGGCCAGCGCTTCACCGAGGGCGGCCTCACCGAACTCCTCACGGGCTGGCAGCCGTACGGCGTGCTCGCGCTCGGCGTGACCGGCCTGATCCTCGTCCAGAGCGCCTTCGAGACGGCTCCCCTGCGCATGTCCCTGCCGGCCCTCACCGCGGCCCAGCCACTCGCCGGGATCATCTGCGGCGTGGGCTTCCTGGGCGACCGGCTGCGCGCCGACACCGGGGCACTGGCCTGGGAGGCGGTGGGCCTCGCCGGAATCGTCGTAGGCATCCTGCTCCTGGGCATGCACCCGGCGATGCCACGCGGCACGACAAAGCCGAAGCCCGCACCGGCCCTCCAGCCGCACTGACAGCCCGGCCCCTCTTCCGGGCACATCAGCGCACCCCTGTTTGGATGGGGGCATGAACCCAGCTGACGAAATCCTCGACATCGTCGACGAACACGACCGGGTCATCAGTCAGTCCCCCCGCGGCGAGGCATACGCACAAGGCCTGCGCCACCGCGCGGTCTTCATCCAGGCCCGCGACGCACACGGCCGCGTCTTCGTCCACCGCCGCACCCCCACCAAACTCGTCTTCCCCTCCCTCTACGACATGTTCGTCGGCGGAGTGGTCGGCGCGGGCGAGTCCTACGACGAAGCGGCGCTGCGCGAGGCCGAGGAGGAACTCGGCGTCTCCGGCCTGCCCCGCCCCACGTTCCTCTTCAAGTTCCTGTACGACGACGGCGCCGGGCAGACCTGGTGGTCGGCGGTGTACGAGGTGCGCTGCGAGCTGCCGGTCAGCCCGCAGGTAGAAGAGGTCGCGTGGCACGACTTCCTGGAGGAGGCAGAGATCGAGAGACGGCTGAGCAACTGGGAATGGGTGCCGGACGGCGTGGCGGCCTACACCCGACTCAAGGCGCACCGGGAAGAAACAGCCGGATAGGGTCCTGCCCGTGATCGATTTCGCACGGAACGTCCGGCTGTGGTTCGCGCCCCAGGAGATCAGCGAGGAGGGCGCCACCCCCGACTACCGCTTCTCGCTCGCCAACGAGCGCACCTTCCTGGCCTGGCTGCGCACCGCGCTGGCGCTGATCGGCGGGGGCTTCGCGGTGGACCAGTTCCTGCCACACCTGCGCTGGGCCTGGCGAGCCGGTCTCGCCCTCACGCTGCTCGCGGCGGGCGTCCTGTGCTCCCTCCGCGCGGTCAACCACTGGGTGCGCTGCGAACGGGCGATGCGCCGGGGCGAGGATCTGCCGGTGTCCCGTTTCCCGGCACTGCTGAGCATCGCCGTGGCGATCGTGGCCGTGGCGATGGTCGTCGTGGTCCTGGCGGGCTGGGCCGGATGACCCGCCCCCCGGCCCCGGACCGCGACCCGGGCCTCCAGCCCGAACGCACCCGCCTGGCCTGGCGCCGTACGACCCTGTCGAGCACGGTAGTAGCCGTCCTCGCGATGAAGGCCGCACTGCACGGCGGCGTACGGGCGGACGGGATCGTCATCTGCGCCCTGTGCTGCACCCTGTGGCTGGGCTTCCTCACCGTGGCCCACCACCGCATCCGCACCCTCGCCTCCGGCGACATCCCCCCAGCCCTGGCCCCACGCCACGCCAGCGCGGCGGTGCTGTGCACGGTGGCTGTGGCGGTGTGCGCGGCGGCGCTTGTGTATTGAGGGGTGCAGCGGGCGGGGTTCGCGTGCCGGGGCATCGAGCCGAGTGGAACATGGGCGGCACCCGCGCAGGGCAACGCTCGGGCGGCACCCGGCCGCGAAGGCAGTGCGCGTGCACGGTGACGCCTAGGCG
>NZ_JBXVPZ010000148.1:0-20708 GCF_057961495.1 Streptomyces sp. P5F9
GGTGGGTGGTTGCTGGAAGCCGGAGGTAAATCTAACCACCATCACGACACTTGACCGGTTAGAAAAGAACACAGCCTCCAGAGGGGGCAGAGTCGGAGCGAGGGTGACGCGTTGACATCTCGCCTGCACGCCGGGGCGGCTCAGCGACTGGCGGCCGGTGGGGACTTGCCGGGCAAGAGGCCAATGGACCGCCCCCGTCTGCCGATTAGCCATCCTCTGGACACCGGTCCCTCCCCGGGGTAGCTGTCCCGGACCTCCCCGGGTACCTGTCCCGGCTTGACTTGTCTGATTCCGCGTCGTCCTCCTGGTGTGCGGATCCGGTGCTGATGCGCCCTGGCCCTCATGGCTCTTGACCTTGCCCAAAGGTGAAGGCCGGCGCGGGCGAATACGACCGGCCCTACGCAGAGTACGAAGACCTGCGGAGGTTGCTGACTGTCGTCGATGAACTGCCGATTGCCGGGGATGTGCTGGAGTTGGCGTGCGGAACGGGCCAGTGGACCCCAGGGCTCGCCACGCGGGCCCGGTCGGTAACGGCTGTCGACGCGGCAGCCGAAGCGTTGACGCTCGCTCGTGCGCGCACCGCATCCCCCACCGTGGAATTCCTTGAGGCCGACCTATTCGAGTGGCAGCCGCCCCGTCGCTACGACACTGTGTTCTTCGCCTTCTGGCTCTCCCACGTCCCGCCAACACGGCTGCCCGACTTCTGGAACACCGTCGCCGCCGCACTCGCGCCCGGCGGCAAAGCCATCTTCATCGACGACGGCCCCGCAGCAGCCGCATACGAGGAAGTCCTCACTGACCAGCCGACCCCCTCGGCGCTGCGCCAGCTCGACGACGGCAGCCGATACCGCATCGTGAAGGTGTTCCACGACGCCCGGACCCTCACGGACGACCTCACAGCACTGGGTTGGTCGGCGCACATCCGCCCCATGACCAGGAGCAACTTCATAGGCATCGCGGAACCACCGCCCACCGCCGAGTGACAAGTCGCAGAAGGCTGGGGTCATTTCTAACCGGTCAAGTGTCGTGATGGTGGTTAGATTTACCCCAGCTTCCAGCAACCACCCACTCACCGCTGGCCGCTGAGCCGAGGGGGCGTGCTGGCGAGACGCGGACGCGTCCCCTCCACACCGGCCGGCAGCACAGTTCAGGCAAGGGGGTCCCTACCTGGCCACCCGTCTTTTCGGGCCGCTCGCTCGCTTCTGAAACGGGCTGGAGCGGACCGAGTCAAGGGTGGAGCGCAGCGGAATCGCCGCAGGCGACGCGACCGCAGGGAGCGCCCTTTACTCGGGCCGCGGAAGCCCGACACTGGCCAAGAAGCGAGTGGCCCAACGGTCACCCCTAGAACACCGGGACATCAGCACGCCCCCGCGTCAGGACACAGCCAGAACGCAGAACTCGTGCCCTTCCGGATCGACCAGACACGTCCACGGAACATCACCCTGCCCGAGATCGAGGTCACTCGCCCCAAGCTCCTTCAACCGCCCCACCTCCGCCGCCTTGTCGTCACCGGGATACGGCATCAGATCAAGATGGACGCGATCCGGCACGGCCTTCACACCAGGCACGCGGAGGAACTCCAGATAAGGTCCGACACCTTCGACGGACCGCAACGACGCCTGGTCGTCGGAGACTTCAAGAACGGCCCAGTCCAACACCTCGCCCCAGAACCGCGCCATGCCCCGAGGATCCACGCAATCGACGACCACCGCAGCGACAGGCCCGGTGTCCCGATAGATCTCCCGAGGCTCCAGCACACAGAACTCGTTGCCCTCCGGATCACCGAGCACGGTCCACGGCACATCGCCCTGCCCCACATCGACAGGCGTCGCACCGAGAGACCGTAGACGCGCGACCAACTCCGCCTGGTGGACCACAGACGTGGTGGCGAGATCGAGGTGCAGACGATTCTTCGTCGGCGTCTTGGGTTCCGGGACAGGAACGATGTCGATGCCGAGCCCGACCGGTTCGGGCCAGACGAGGCCGCCCTCGGGGCCGACGTAGGTGGTCACGCCGGGGCTGAAGACACCCCAGCCGAGCGCCTCCCCCCAGAACCGGCCAACCGCCGAGCCGTCAACGGCCTTGATATTCACCTGAACGGGACGCAGCGCCATACGACCGATCCTATGCACCACTCACCGGACCCACGGCCATCCGTATCCCCCGAAACGGACGGACGCGGGCCCGGCCACCACCAAGTCTGGACCGCCGGATAGCCAGACAGGAAGAGGATTCCAGAAATCTGCTCTAGAAATTCACTCTAGAACCGAGTTCCCAATACGCTGTCCCGCATGAGCCCCAAGCAACAACGCGGCGAGGTCACCGCAGACCTGCTCCTCGACGCCGCGCTGCGCCTGTTCGCGGAGCAGGGCGAACAGGGCCTCACCGTGAGCGCCGTGACCAAGGCCAGCGGTGTCAGCCTCGGCAGCCTGTACCACCACTTCGGTAGCCTGGACGGCCTGTACGACGCGCTCGCGCAGCGCTGGCTGACCCGGCTGCTGGGCGAGTTGGCCACGGCGATCCAGTCAACCCGCACCGCCCGCACCGGCATCCGCGCGATCGTACGGACGCATCTCGCCTTCGTCCGCGAACACCGGGACGCCGCCCTGCTGTTGCACTCCGCCAGAACCGACCAGCGGAACATGACCCAGGCCAGAGAACTCCGCGACTCCCAGGAGGCCAGGCTCTCGGTGTTCTCCCTCTGGGTCCAATCCCACGTGGATTCCGGCGAGTTGGCCCCGCTGCCGCTGCCCCTGATCGAGTCCCTCGTCCTGGGCCCGCTGATCGGCGTGGTCCGCCGCTGGCTCTCCCAGGTCGACGACGTCGAACTCGACCTCGACGAAGCCGCCCGCATCCTCCCGGACCGCATCTGGCGATCGGTCGCGGCAGACCCCAAGTGAGCTAACCAGTGGGGTAGTCGGTGAAGCGGCCCTGGACAATCCGGGGCGAATTTTGACACGGTCAGGTGCCATGCCCCTCACCGCAGAGCTCGCCTTCCACTCCACCCAGAGCACGTACTCCGACCCCGGCGCCCTCGCCCACCTCTACGCCGGCCTCCCCCGCGACCCGGCCCAACTCGCCCGCATCACCCGCGACTTGCTCATCCACCGCCTGGAGGCCGGCTTCTACGACCACACCCACCCCACCGACCGCCTCCACAACGACGCCGAGACCCGCTACATCGACGACATCCTGCGGATCACCACTGAGCGCAACCCCGCCCCGCTCACCCTGCCGCGCGAACCCGGCGACCGGTTCGTCGGAGTGTGCCGGGACTTCTCGCTGCTGCACTGCTCGTTCCTGCGGCACCTCGGCATCCCGGCCCGCATCCGCTCCGGCTTCGCCGACTACTTCAACTCGCCCGGCACCGACGCCTCCCAGCTCTTCCACGGCGACCACGTCGTCACCGAGTACTGGGCCGACGACCGCGGCTGGCTCCTCGCCGACTCCCAGCTCACCGACCCCGTCGTCACCGCCCACTGGAACGCCGACTTCGACCCGATGGACGTACCCCGCGACCGTTTCCTCGTCGCGGGCGAGGCCTGGCAGGCCATCCGTACGGGCGGCGCCGACCCGACGGCCTTCGGACTGCACCGGCCGGAGGAGGGCCCGTTCTGGGGCGAGCGGTTCGTCGCGGGCAACATCCGCCTCGACCTCGCCGCCCTGAACAAGGTCGAGACCCTGTTGTGGGATGTGTGGAGCGAGGACGAGGGCGAGCCCGGGGAGCCACTGCCGGCGTCCTCGCGCGAGTTCTACGACCGTGTCGCCCCGGTCGTCAGCGGCGAGGTCGCCTTCGACGCCGTACGGAAACTGTTCACCGAGGACGACACCCTGCGCACGCCACCCACCGTGACCTGCTACGCCCCCTTCAACGGCCCCAGCGAAGTCACCCTGCGCCGGAGCGACCTCTAGGCCACCGTCCGCAGCCCCCGCACCTGAGCCGCTCCCATCCCCCGCACCACCCGATGCGCGCACACCGCCGCCAGCAGCTCGCCCAGCAGGTCCGGGTCGTCTATCTCCAGGCCGAGGAGGGACTCGATGCGTTCCAGGCGCTGGTAGAGCGACTGGCGGCCGATGTGCAACAGGGCCGCCGTCCGCGTCGGCGAGCAGCCGTGCCGTAGATGCACCTCAAGGGTCCGCACCAGGTCGCTCGGGTGGGCCGCCTCCCAGGACAGGAGGGGGCCCAGGGCGTGCTGCACCAGCCGCGCCAAGCGGTCGCGGTTCGCGTCGACACCGCCGCGCGTCAGCTCACGTTCCAGGGCCAGGGCTCGCGCCGAGGTCACCAACGGGCCCTCGGGGGCGGCGGGTTCGGCCGCCGGGACCGTCAGCGCCAGTTCCAGGGTCGTACGGGCCGCCCGCAACGTGTCGCTCCAGCGCAGCCACCCGCTCCCGGCCTCGACCGCGTGCCCGACCGCGACGGTCAGCCCGGGGTCGGCGGCCGTACGGAATGCCTCCTGGACGGTTCGGATGGGATCGCCCGAGACAGACCCCGGAAGGGCGAGCAGGGCCAGGACGTCGCCCGGGAACGCCGCCCGCAGCACGCTCGCCCCGCCCAGCAGCCGTACCGCCCGGTCGACGGCGCTCACCTCGCGCGCGCCGTGCACGGAGACGCCGATCAGGCGGGCGCCCGGGCCGGGGTGGAAGCCGGCCAGGGCGGACCTCGCCTCGACCTCGGGCTGGTTCAGCGCGGCGCGGTCCGCCAGGTCGGCCAGGAGGGCGGCCGTGTGGTCGTCGCCCCACGGTCGTACGACGGAACGGCCGGACAGTCCCCGGGCCACGATCGCCCGGTTGGCGGCCTCGGTGATCCGTACGAAGGGGACGACCCTGTGGAGGGCGAGCAGGGGAAGGCCCAGGCGGCGGGCCTCGTCCGTGACCTCCTCCGGCATCGTCGGGAGCGAGCGGCCGATCTCCACCGCCAGGCCGGACGCGCCGCGGGCCGCGAGTTCGCGGACGTAGCGGCGGCGGATCTCGGCGTCCGTGTCGGTGAGGCCGAAGCCGTTGGTGAGGAGGAGTTCGCCGCCGTCGAGGAAGTTCGCGCCCTCGTAGACCTCGCTGGAGTGGACCCAGCGCACGGGGCGGTCGAGCGCGGCCTCGCCGGCCAGCAGCTCGGGCTCGGTGGCACGGACCGGGTCGAGGGCCAGGACCTCACGGAGGGTGAGTGCGGGCACGGGCACCTCCAGGGGCGCTGACAGTTCGTCCGGCTAAGGGTTGCGGGGAGAGTACTTTCCGCACGTTGCCCTCGTGTTTCGGCCACAGGAGAGTGGGGGCCATGAACCGCATCGATCAGGCACAGGCACGGACGTGGCTCGCCACCGCCGTCGAGGAGGCCCGCGCCGGGCTCGCCGAGGGCGGCATCCCGATCGGCGCCGCGCTCTACGGCGCGGACGGCACCCTGCTGGGCCGCGGCCACAACCGGCGCGTCCAGGACGACGACCCCTCGATGCACGCGGAGACGGCCGCGTTCCGGGCGGCGGGGCGGCAGCGGTCGTACCAAGGCACGACGATGGTGACGACCCTCTCCCCCTGCTGGTACTGCTCCGGTCTGGTGCGGCAGTTCGGGATCTCGCGGGTCGTCGTCGGCGAGGCGGCGACCTTCCACGGCGGGCACGACTGGCTCGCCGAGCACGGTGTGGAGATCGTCCTCCTCGACGACCCCGAGTGCGCCTCGCTGATGCGCGACTTCATCAAGAACAACCCGGCACTGTGGAACGAGGACATCGGTGACTGAGCCCCAGACCCAGCCCCAGACCAAACCCCGCATCCCGACCATCGATCTCGGGCCCTGGATCGACGGGGACGCGCAGACGCGCAAGGACATCGCCCGTACCGTCGACGACGCCCTCCAGACGGCCGGGTTCCTGCTCGTCACCGGGCACGGGGTGGACCCGGGTCTCCGGTCCCGGATCCGGGAGGCCTCCCGCGCCTTCTTCGCCCTCCCCGTCGATGTCAAAGAGGCCTACTCCGCCAAGGTCGGCGGGCGCGGCTGGCTCGGGCCCGGGGCCGAGGCCAACGGGTACTCGGAGGGGACCGAGACCCCGCCCGACCTGAAGGAGTCGCTGACCTTCGCCACGCACAAGCCCTTCGAGGACCCGGTGATCAACGCCGAGTGGTACGCGCCCAATGTGTGGCCCGACGAGGTGCCCGAGTTGCAGGCGCTCTGCGAGGAGTACCTCGACCGGATGGGCGAGCTGGAGAAGCAGCTGCTGTCGCTGCTCGGGGTCGCGCTCGGGCTCGAACCCGACTTCTTCTCCCAGCACATGGACCATCCGACGTACGGGTTCAACATCAACTGGTACCCGGGGGTCGAGGTCGTCGGGGAGCCGGAGCCGGGGCAGTTCCGGATCGGGCCGCACACCGACTTCGGGACCGTGACGATCCTCGACCGGCAGGCCGGGAAGGGAGGACTGCAGGTCTTCACCGATGAGGGGGGATGGGAGGACGCGCCGTTCGATCCGGCGGCGTTCACCATCAACATCGGTGATCTGATGGCCCGTTGGACCGGCGACCGGTGGCGGTCCGGGCGGCACCGCGTGCTGCCGCCGCCCGCCGACGCGCCCGCCGAGGAGCTGATGTCGCTCGTGTACTTCGGCGAGTGCACCCCGGGCACGCTCGTGGAGTCCGTGCCCGCGCCGGTCGGGCGGGTGGCGTACGAGGCCGTCGACTCGCATGTCTATCTGCGGGAGAAGCTGGACTCGATCACCGTCGACTGAGGCTGTCGCATTCACCTGTCGCTTATGTCCACTGTTCCGATACTTTCGTAACCCAACGGACACCACGCGATCTGGTCCGAAACAACTCCCCCTATTTACCCTGGTGTTGATAGACAGGTTCCGGTGCCGGGCGACCGCTCAGGGGGAGATGCGGTGGGAAGAGGGCTGCATGGACGCGGGGCGCTGTTCGAGGCACAACCGCCCGGTCTCGCCTCGCGCCTGATCGGCCTGCGGCCCTACGAGCTGCTCACCTCGCCGTACGAACACCCGGAACCGCCCTTCGTGGTGCTCGCGGGCGCGCGCGGGCTCGGCAAGAGCATGGCGCTGGCCGAGCTGCGGGCCGCGTACCGCGGGCACACGCCGGTCGCGCTGATCGACTGCGAGGCCGACCGGCTGACCCGGTTGCCGGACGGGCGGCCCGCCGCGACCTGGTCGCCGGTGTGGCAGGCGCTGGAGACCGTCGCGGAGCAGCTCAGGGAGCCGGTGGTGCACGGCGCCGGGAGCATCGACTTCCCCCGCCTGGAGGCCGGACTGCTCGCCGTCTGCGCGACCGGCTGGGGCACCCGGGACGAGGACAGTGCCCGCGAGGAGGCCCGGCGCATCCTGCTGCTGAGCGATCCGGCGCGGCGCTGGGCGGTGATCGCGCAGGGCTGGGCCGGCAAGGTCGCCTCCCGGCTGATCGCCAATCTGTCCGGTACGGGGCCGGTGGGCCAGGCCGTCATCGAGGCGACCCTGGACACCCTCTTCGACCTGGTGTGGACGCCGAACGGGCTGCTGAAGGCGGGCGCGGACTGGTACCGCGCCTACCCGGGCGCGAGCGGCGACGCCAAGCGCGGGCTGATCGAGATCGCCCGCGACTTCCGCGCCGACGGCACCTCCCGCGCGGACGCCGAACGCTGGCTGCTGCGCGCCCTGTTGGCCGACCTGAGCGACACCTACCGGCGCCGGTGGGAGCGGATGCGCCGGGTCGGGCGGCCGGTCGTCCTCGTCGACAACGTGCAGTCGGGGCCCGGTCCCGGGCTGATGAAGGCCGTCCTGAGGGAGCGTGCCGACGGCACCGGTGACCAGGTGGTGTTCTTCGCCGGTCTGCGCGGCCGACGTCACCCCGAACTCCCGGACGCCGTAAGACATCCGCTGCCGGAGGTGGCCCGCGCGAGCGGCTGGGTGCCCGGCGCATCGCCCTCGTCCCGGGCCCTGTTGGTGACCTTGCCGGCGCTGACTCCCGAGGAGGCGCGGCGCGTCATCGCCGACGTGTGCGCGGCCGACGGCTCTACGCGTGTCGAGGTGCCGCCCCAACTGCCGTACGCCATCCACCGGTTGACGGCCGGCAGCCCGCTGGGGGCCGCGGTGCTCGGGCAGGCCGTACGGCAGAACCGGCCCGCGGGGGCCGTCAGTCCGGGTGAGTTGCTGACCGCCGGGCTGAAGCCGGACGGGGATACGGAGGCCGATCGGCGCCCCGTGTACCGGGAGTTGCTCCACCGGCTGGTGCCGCCGGGGCTCGCGGAGGAGCTGGCCGTGCTCGCCACCGCGCACGACGGGGACTCGGCGCGGGCACTGGCCGAGGCCCGGCTCGGGGACAGTTTCGGGGCGGCCGGGGTGAACCGGCTGCGCACCCAGCTCACCGCCGAGGGACTGCCCCCGGCCGAGGGCTACTTCGTCGGCGACCCCTTCCTGCGCACCCTGCTCCTGCTCCGCCTGCACCTCGACGACGCCGACCACGGCCGCTGGCGTGCCGTGCACCGCTCACTGCTCTCGCACTACGACGGACTGCCCGGCAACCCGGACACCCCGGCCCGCGCCCGCTACCGCCTGCACCACGAACTCGCCCTGGGCGACACGGCGGACGCGGTCGCGTATCTGCGCACCACCTTCCGCACCATCACGCCGTACGCCTGGCTGGAGACGCTGCTGTTCGTCACCGCCGCGCCCTACTACCACGCGCACGATCCGCACGGCCGGGACATCGGCGCCCCCGGCGACCACCGCAAGGCCGTCGCGCTCGCCCGCACGGACGCCGAGGAGGACCCTCCGCCGGGCGTGGACCCGGCCCTGCATCTGACGGTACGGCGGCTGCTGCACGCGGTGTGGCAGGTGACGGATCCGCTGGTGCTGCCGGACGAGGAGGTCGCGGGGCGGATGCACTTCGATCTGGAGCAGTTGTCGAACATCTGGCCCGCGGGCAGTGAACCGCTGTGGCGGGCCGCCCAGCAGTGGCCCGAACAGGCCCTGGCCGGGCGCCCGTTGAGGGTGCCGGCCGGCGACGACCGAGACGGGGGCGGGCGATGAGAGCGTGGCCGCACGAACTGGTCCAGCGGATCCGGACGATCCCGATCTACCGTTACACGGCCCTCGTGGTCGCCGCCGCGCTGGTCTTCGGACTGGTCCAGCTGACCCGCACCCTTCTGCACGACGACCGTTCCTGCGCGGCCGGGGTGGCCCGGCCCGAGGACAGCTCCGAGTGCGTGGGGGTATCGACCTCCGCGTTCGACTTCGGGCAGCGTCAATTCGCCGACACCATCAGGGCGATGGACCGCGAGAACCGCTCCCTGAAGGCGGGCACGTACGTCACCGTCGCGCTCTTCGAGCCGTTCACCGCGACCGACGCCGACACCATGAACGACGTACGGCACGAGTTGCAGGGCGCCTATCTCGCCCAGTACCGGGCCAACCACGACGACAACGGCGAGACCCCGTACATCCGGCTGGTGCTCGCCAACCCCGGTGCCACGGGCGCCTATTGGGAGCGGACCGTCGACCGGATAGTGACGATGACGACGTCGTCCGACCGGCTGCGCGCGGTCACCGGCATAGGGACCAGCACCGACAACAACAAGAAGGCCGTCGCGGAACTGACCCGGCTCGGCGTCCCGGTCATCGGCACCTCCATCACCGCCGACGACCTCGCCAACGGCCGGCAGGGCAAGGACCCTTACCCCGGACTCGCCCGCGTCTCCCCCACCAACACGGACGAGGCGCGCGCCCTCGCCTCCTACGCCAAGGTGACGGCGGACCGCGCCCTGCTCGTCTACGACAAGCCCGGCGACCCGTACACCAAGACGCTCCAACAGGCCTTCGCCACCCTGCTCAAGGGCTCGCCGTACGGTTCCTGGCCGTTCACCCCGCCCGCCGACCGCAGCCAGGAAGGCAGCACGCCCAACACCTTCCGGCAGATCTCCGACCTCGTCTGCGACACGGACGCCAAGCTGGACACCGTGTTCTTCGCCGGACGGCACACCCAACTGCGCCAGTTCATCAACGCGTTGGGCCGCCGCGGCTGCCAGTCCCGGACGTTCACGGTGCTCACCGGCGACGAGGGCTCGTACCTCACCGGCGACAAGAAGCTCGACCGCAGCGCCCTCCAGCACGGCGTCGCCGTCCGCTACACCGCCCTCGCCCACCCGGACGCCTGGACCAACAAGCCCCCGGCGACCGGCGGTTCGGCCCAGGACACCCAGGACCTCGACAGACTCCTCGCCACCGCCAAGACCTCCCCCGTCGGCCCGATCGGCCCGGTCTCCCTCGACGACGGCCAGGCGATCATCGCCTACGACGCGATGCGCCTCGCCGTCCACGGCATCCGCGAGGCCACCCCCGACCAGCAGAAGATCCCGCCGCTGTCCGACGTCGGCCTCCAATGGCCGCAGGTGAAGGGCTCCTTGCGGGTGAACGGGGCGAGCGGCTGGATCTGCCTGGACGTCCACGGCAACCCGTACGACAAGGCCGTACCGATAGTGGAACTCACCCCGCAGGGCGGCTCCCGCTTCGTGAGGATCGCCTGGCCGGAGGACAGGCCACCCGCGAAGGACTGCCTGCCTCCGGCCTGAACACCCGTGTCCCCTACGGCCGTTCGCCCGCCTTGTCGACGATCGCCCGGCGCAGGACGGCGGTGTCCGCCGTGACCGTGCCCTTCTTCACCCCGGCGTTGTCCTTGGTGGCCACCTCGCGCTCACCCAGGAACTCGTAGGTCTTCGCGTCGAAGATCCACTCGTTCCGGAGGGGGTTGTCGGGGTCGGTGCGGGCGATGGCGACACCGGGGCGCCCGGTGGCGTCCTTCACTCCCTCGACCGTCGTCACTCCGGGAATCCTGGCCACCGCCCGGAAAAGCGCCGCGCTCTGCTTCGGCGGCACGATGGAATCGCGCAGGAGATCGCCGACCAGCACGAACATGGCCTGGTTCTTGTCATCACCGCCGTACTTCGGGGCGGTGGTGGCCAGGTAGTCGTACATCGCGTCGGCGTCGGTGGGCAGTGTCCTCACGTGGTTGTAGAAGGACGAGACGTCCCAGCCGGCCTTGCCCGGCTTCACGTCGACCGGGACGGAATGGGCCCCCATGCCCGCCTGCCGCACCAGCCCGACGTGCAGGCCGTCCACCGACATCCACACCTCCTGCCGGTGCAGCGCATCGATCCGGGTCTTCATCCCCTCCCCGGAGTTCGTGTACGACACCTTGCTGTCCACGTACACGAACTGGTCGTCGCGGACCGTGCCGTAGGACTTCTCGTGCTCGGCCGCCAGCGCGATGTCCTCCAGGAGCGCGGCCGTCGACCTGCTCGGCGGGCGCGCGGGCGTACCCGGGTCGGAGGACGGCAGGACCACGAAGGTGACGGCGGCGGCGGTGGCGACGGCCGCGGCGGCGAGCGCGGGGCGCAGCCACCTGCTCCGCCGGTCAGCCCGCGCAGCGTCTTCGTGCCGGATCTCGGTCATCAGATACTCCTTGAGGAGTCGGTGACGGCCCGGCGGAAGGTCTCTCTCGGGAAGTTCCGGGAGCTGGTTCATCGCTTTTCCTCCCTCAGGGGCCCGACCGCACTGCCGCGGTCACCTTTCATCTGTCCGTCCCTCGGGGGGAGTTCCGTACTTTTGAGATGTTTCGCGAGCTTTGCGCGCGCCCGCGAGAGCCGAGACCGTACGGTCCCCACCGGCACCCCGAGCGCCTCGGCCGCGGCCCGGTAGTCGAGCCCGGACCACACGCACAGGGCGAGCACCTCGCGCTCGGCGCGGCGCAGGGTGGCCAACGCGGCGCGTACGAGGGCGAGTTCGGCCGTGTCGTCGAGGCGGGCGGCGACCTCGTCGGCGAAGTCGCCCTCGACCTCGTCGCGGGGCAGCCGGGAGACGGCCGCCGCGTGTCTTCGGGCGGCGCGGCGGGTGTTGCGCGTGACGTTGGTGGCGATGCCGAGCAGCCAGGGCCGTAGCGAACCGCCCTCCTCGTCGACCTTGCCGCGCAGGCGCCAGGCGTCCAGGAAGGTCAGCGACACGATGTCCTCGGCCTGCGCCCAGTCCCCCGTGAGCCGGAAGGCGTGGTTGTAGACGGAGCGTGCGTACGCGTCGAAGATCTCGCCGAAGGCGTCGTGGTCCCCCGCGCGGATGCGTTTCCTCACCTGCAGATTCGTATCCACACCCCTCTACCTGTCCGGACGACGAAGGCCGGTTCCAGTGACCCATGTCACACGGAACCGGCCTCTGCCGTAAGGGAGTTGCGGCTTACACGCCGGCGTAGGAGTGCTTGCCGCCGACGAAGATGTTGACGCCGTAGTAGTTGAAGATCCAGCAGCCGAAGGCGATCAGGGCCAGGTAGGCGGCCTTGCGGCCCTTCCAGCCGGCCGTGGCGCGGGCGTGCAGGTAGCAGGCGTAGGCGACCCAGGTGATGAACGCCCAGGTCTCCTTCGGGTCCCAACCCCAGTAGCGGCCCCAGGCCGACTCGGCCCAGATCGAGCCCGCGATGATCGTGAACGTCCACAGCGGGAAGACGGCCGCGTTGACGCGGTAAGAGAACTTGTCGAGGTTCGCCGAGGCGGGCAGCCGCTCCATCACGGAGGTGGCGAACGCGCCGGGCTTGCCGCCGCCCGCGAGCTTGTTCTCGTACGAGTCCTTGAAGAGGTAGAGCAGCGTGCCGACGGCGCCCACGTAGAAGACCGCGCCGCAGATGATCGCCGTCGAGACGTGGATGTACAGCCAGTACGAGTGGAGGGCGGGAACCAATTGATCGCTGGCGGTGTACAAGACAGTGACGGCGATGCCGAGATCGAGGAGGACCGTCGTGACCAGGAACAGGCCGAGCCAGCGCACGTTCTTCTTGAGCAGCAGCAGCGTGAGGTACACGCCGACGGCGACCGTGGAGAAGGTGATGTTGAACTCGTACATGTTGCCCCAGGGCGCCCGCTCCACGGAGGCCGCGCGGGCGAGGACACCGCTGAGCTCCACGAGGAACGCGAGAACGGTGAGGGACACGGCGATACGGCCGTAGAGGTCGCCCTGTTCGTCCCCGCCGTGCGCGCCGGGACCGTCCGGCACGTCCCGCGAGCCGGACGCGGCCCGTACGACGACCTTCGGCCGCTCCAGCACGGTGGTGCCGCCGGCGTTCTTGACGGCGACGGCGGGCGCGTCCGCCTTCTTCGCGGTGGCACCGGTCAGCGCGGCGGCCGTACGGCCGATCTTGCTGCGGCTGCCGAAGGTCCATTCGGCGATGTACGCGAAGAAGGCCAGGGTGTAGACGGCCATCGAGGAGTAGATCAGCGTGTTGCTGAGGTTGGCCAGGTGCTCGTTGGTGGCGGCGGCCAGGTCGGTCGTGGTCGCGAGATGGGTTGCGGCGGCGAGAGTCACTGCTCAGCCCCTTCGGCGGGTACGGGCGGTTCGACGCCGGAGTCGGAGTCGTGGGTGTCGGCGTCGGAGGTGGGAGTCTTCGGGTCGTCGTCGATCTTCGTCGGGCCGGTGTCGGCCGTGGGCGAGCCGGTCTCGGACTTGGACGAGCTCTCGTCGGTCTTCGTCGGGGCCTCGTCGGTCTTCGCCGAGCCCTGGTCGGACTTCGTCGAGCCAGTGCCAGGCGTGGGCGAGCCGGTGCCGGACTTCGTCGAGCCGGTGCCGGGCTTGGCCGGGCCCTCGTCCGTCTTCGTCGGGGCCCGGTCGTGCACCAGCGCGGCCAGGTCGCCGAGTTCCTCGGGGAGTTTCGCGGACTCGCTGCGGCCGAGCCCGGCCATTTCGACGACCGTCACCCCGTCAGCGCCGCGCGTAGCCCGCACCCAGACGCGGCGGCGCTGGATGAACAGGGAGCCGGCCAGACCGACGATCGCGGTGAGCGCGCCGGCCAGGGCCCAGGTGGTGCCGGGCTGCTGGACGACCTGGAAGCCCGCCCACTCCTTGATCTGCTTGTCGAAGGTGATCGACCCGGCGCCGTTCGGCAGCTTCATCGTCTCGCCGGGCAGCAGCTGCGACTTGAGGATGGCGCCCTTGGCGGTCTTGAACTGCTTCAGGTTCTTGGTGTCCAGCTGGTACACGTTCTGCGGGATGCCCGAGTTGACGCCGAGATCGCCGTGGTAGCCGGTCACGTTGAGCACCGGGTAGTCGAGCCCGGGGTACTGGGAGAACATCGTGCCGCTGCCCTTGGCGTACGTCGGCACGAACAGGGCGGCGAAACCGAGCTGTTCGGCGACGCCCTGGGAGTTCTTGTAGCCGTCGAGGACCTTGATCGCGCCCTGCGAGGTGACGTTGGAGTCGATCGGCAGCATCGGTACGGCCTGGTGGAAGACCACGTTGCCCTTGCCGTCCCGGACGGTGACGACCGGGGCGTAGCCGTGGCTGACGAGGTAGACCTTCGAGTCGCCGATCTCCAGCGGCTCGTTGACCTTGATCGTGTGCTTCTCGGCCTTGCCGTAGGCACCGAGGCTGTAGGTGATGTCGGCCTGGAAGGTGCTCGGGGTGCCGCGGTTGGGGCCGGTCCGCTCGTACGTACCGACGAAGTTCTTCAGGTTGAAGCTGAACGGCACGAGGTCGTCGTCGCTGAAGAGGTTGCCGGACTTGAAGTCGTCGTACTGGGTGAGGGTGTTGGAGAAGCCGTCGCCCTCGACGATCAGCTTGTCGCCCTCGGACTTGAAGAGCTGGCCCCAGGCGAAGGCGATCAGCATCACGATCAGCGCGAGGTGGAAGAGGAGGTTGCCGGTCTCGCGCAGATAGCCCTTCTCGGCGGCTACGGCGTCTCCGTCGACGTGGGCGCGGAAGCGGCGCTTCTTCAGGGTCGCGAGGGCGACTTCGCGGACCTGCTCGGGCTCGGCGGCGGTGCGCCAAGTGGCGTAGGCGGGAAGGCGGTTGAGGCGCTTGGGGGCGCCCGGCGGGCGGCCGCGGAGCTGGCCGACGAACTGCCAGGTGCGCGGGATGATGCAGCCGATGAGGGAGACGAACAACAGGACGTAGATCGCGCCGAACCAAGCCGAGCCGTAGACGTGGAAGAGGCCGAGCTTCTGGTAGATCGGCCCGAGCGTCTTGTGCGCGTCCTGGAACTCGGAGACCTTCAGCGCGTCGGTGCCGGACTGCGGGATCAGCGAGCCGGGGACCGCGCCGAGCGACAGCAGGAACAGCAGCATCAGCGCGACCCGCATCGAGGTCAGCTGACGCCAGAACCAGCGCCCCCAGCCGAGCACTTCACGGCCGGTCCACGCGAGCCAGCCGGTCGGGCCGGGCCCGCGGTTGCCGCCGAAGGAGCCGGGCATGGCCGTCTCGACGGGGGCCGTGGAGAGCTGGGAGCCGGCGGCGCCGAGGTCCTGGTCGTCGCCGGCGGGGTCGGCCCGGGGCGTCTCGGCGGGCGAGTCGGCGGTCGTCTTGCTCATCGATCAGATCCCTACAGTGAAGCCGTCGGACCAGCCCTGCATGTCCTGCACCAGCGCGTCCCAGGCACCGGTGAGCAGCAGCACGCCGGTCACGATCATCATGGTGCCGCCGACGCGCATCACCCAGACATAGTGGCGCTTGACCCAGCCGAAGGCACCGAGGGCCTTGCGGAACGCGACCGCGGTGAGGACGAAGGGGACACCCAGGCCGAGACAGTACGCGACGGTGAGTATGGCTCCGCGACCGGCACTCGACTGCTGCGAGGAGAGCGCGATGACCGAGGCGAGCGTGGGGCCGATACAGGGGGTCCAGCCGATCCCGAACAGCGCGCCGAGCACGGGCGCCCCGATCAGCCCGGCGGCGGGCCGCTTGTGGAAGCGGAACTCACGCTGGGTCAGCCAGGGCATGAGCCCCATGAAGAAGATGCCCATGAGGATCATGAACACGCCGAGGATCTTGGTCATGACCCCCTGCTGCTCCTGCAACGTCTGCCCGAAGTAGCCGAACAGCGCCCCGCCGGAGACGAACACGACGGTGAAGCCGAGCACGAAGAGAGAGGCACCCGCGACCATCCGGCCCCGGCGGGCCTCACCGAGGTCGGTGCCGCTGACTCCGGTGACGTAGGAGAGATAGCCGGGGACGAGCGGCAGGACGCAGGGCGAGAAGAAGGAGACGAGCCCGCCGAGCACCGCGATCGGCAGCGCGAGCAGCAGGGCCCCGCTGTAGACCGTGGAGTTCAGGCCTGTGGTTGCGGCCAGCAGCACGTCAGCTCACTTCTCCGCGATGACCGGGTCGAGCATCTCGCGCAGCTTGTCCTCGCTGAGTGCCTGGAGTGCGCGTGCCGCGATCTTCCCGTCCCGGTCGATGACGATCGTGGAAGGGATGGCCTGCGGGTTGAGGGTGCCCTTCTTGAAGCGGAGCATCAGCCGGCCCGTCGGGTCGTAGAGACTCGGGTACGGGACGGCGTACTTCTTCTCGAAGGCGACGGCCGGTTCGGTGCTGGTGTCACGGGTGTTGAGGCCGACGAACTGGACGTCCTTGTCCGCGGTGGCCTTGGCGACCTGGACGAGGTTGTCCGCCTCGGCGCGGCACGGGGAGCACCAGGAGCCCCACACGTTGACGACGAGGACCTTGCCCTTGTAGTCGGCGGTGTCGAGGGTCTTGCCGTCGATGGTCTTGCCGGACAGGTCGGGGGCGGCCTGGCGGTCACCCTTCTTGACGGTCGCGATGCCGTCGGAGCCGGTGATGAAGTTGGTGTTGCCCGAACCTCCGGAGGTGCCTCCGGAGCTGCACGCGGACAGCACCAACGCGGCGACGGCTACGCCGGCGGTCGACAGGACGGCGCGGCTACGGGCGCGACTGGCGGCACTCATGTGAAAAGTTTCGCATGCCCGTTCTGAGGATCTTGCGCGCCCCCCTCAAGGGCGTGCGGCGGGCGGAAACCCGCATTTCAGGCGGCGTCTCCGGTGGCCGTGGAAGAGGCGGTGGGGCTCGCGGCCAGGAACGACTTCCAGCCGCCGGCCGGCGCCTGGCCGACATCGAGGGTGCGCAGCTTGGCCAGCACCTCGGGCTTCTGCACGTCGATCCAGTCGGTGAACTGCTTGAAGGAGACGAGCCGCACGTCCTCGCCCTTCTCCTTCAACTGGGCGATGTGCTTGAAGGCCTGCTCGACGGCGTCCATGTAGATGCCGCCGTTCCAGTGCTCGAAGTGGTTGCCGATGAAGAAGGGGGCGCGGTTGGACTCGTACGCCCGCTGGAAGCCGGAGATGTAGGCCTGCGCGGCCTGGGTACGCCAGCCCGGGTAGTTGTAGGCGGGCGCGTTGGTGGAGTTGACGGACTGGTTGGCCAGCATGTTGTAGTCCATCGAGAGGACTTCGAAGCTGTGCCCGGGGAAGGGGACGGCCTGGAGCGGGTAGTCCCAGACGCCGTTGCGCTTCACGGGCCAGACCTGCCGGCCGCCGGGCGAGGAGGCGTCGTAGCGCCAGCCGAGGGAGCGGGCGGTGGGCAGCAGGTTGTCCTGGCCCAGCAGGCAGGGCGTGCGGCCGCCGACGAGCTCCTTCTCGTAGTCGAAGGGCAGGGACGGCAGGTCGTGCCAGCCGGTGTTGGTGCGCCACTCCTTGACGAAGGACTTGGCCTGGGCGATCTCGCTGCGCCACTGCTGGGGCGTCCAGTTGCCGACCGTGCCGTAGCCGGAGCAGAAGTGGCCGTTGAAGTGGGTGCCTATCTCGTGGCCCTCCAGCCACGCGCGGCGGACGTTGGTCAGGGTCGCCTTGACGTGTTCGTCGGTGAGGTAGCCGATGTCGGAGGCGCCGCGCGGGTTGTTCGGCGGGTTGTACAGGCGCTTCTTCGACTCGGGCAGCAGATACAGGCCGGAGAGGAAGAAGGTCATGCTCGCGCCGTGCTGCTTGGCGAGGTCGAGGAAGCGGGGGAACAGGCCGTTGCCCACCTCGCCCGCGCCGTCCCAGGAGAAGATCACGAACTGCGGCGGGGTCTGCCCCGGCTCCAGCGGCACGGGCTTCGCGGGCTGCTTGGGCTGCGCGCCGGTGAAGGACGTGGAGCCGTCACCGATGGGCTTGGCGCGGGGCTCAAGCGACTTGGTGGGTCCGCCGGAGGGGCCCTTCCCGGAGCCGCCGGAGGAGGGCTTCGACCCGTCCGAGCCGAGCGTCCCGCACCCCGCGAGTCCTACGGCCGCCGCGGCGCCCGCACCGACTCCGAGCGCTCCCCGTCGAGTGAGACTCCGCATTGCTTCCCCATCCGTCGCGTCCTCTGTGGTCTACCTGTGAGAGGACGCGACGGGCGAGAAAGTTCGCCGTGAACGATGTGGGTTGCGAAACAAATGTCACAGAGCCGTCACGAGACCTGCCCCTGACGGGTGGTCACCCCGTGTTTGTCAGGCGCCGAACGCTTTGTCCTTGCCCTTGACGGGCTTCGCGCCGGCGAGGAGATGGGCCGGGACGAGATCGCGGGCCGGTTCGGTGTAGCCGACGGACACGATCTTGTCGCCGCGGTAGGTGAAGGTCGTCAGGGAGGCGAGGGTGCACTGCCGCTTGCGCGGGTCGTGCCACAGCCGGCGCCGCTCGACGTACGACCGCACGATCCAGATCGGCAGCTGATGGCTCACCAGCACCGCCTCGTGACCGCGGGCGGCGTCCTTGGCCGCGTCCAGCGCGGCCATCATGCGGACGACCTGGTCGACGTAGGGCTCGCCCCAGGACGGCTTGAACGGGTTGACGAGGTATTTCCAGTTCCCCGGCTTCTTCAGCGCCCCGTCGCCGACCCCGAAGGTCTTGCCCTGGAAGACGTTGTCGGCCTCGATGAGCCGCCCGTCGGTCGCGAGGTCGAGTCCGTGCGCCTTGGCGATCGGCGTGGCGGTCTCCTGCGCCCGCTCCAGCGGGGAGGCGACGACGTGCGTGACATCGCGGGAGGAGAGGTGCTCGGCGACCCGGTCGGCCATCTGCCGCCCCAGCTCGGAGAGGTGGTAGTCGGGCAGCCGCCCGTACAACACCCCGTCGGGGTTGGCGACTTCGCCGTGCCGCATCACGTGGACGACGGTGATGTCGCTGGAGTCGTGGGTGGGGTTCTCACTCATGCTGCCGTGGCCTCCGCCGCCGCTCGGGCCGCCGCCGGGAGGGCGTCGGCGATCCGCTGGATGGCCCGTTCGTCGTGGGCCGTGGAAACGAACCAGGACTCGAAGGACGAGGGAGGCAGATAGACCCCGCTCGCCAGCATCGAGTGGAAGAACGCGGTGAAGCGGTACGACTCCTGCGCCTTGGCGTCCTCGTAGGTGCGCACGCTCCGGTCGGTGAAGAACACGGAGAACATGTTGGAGGCGTTCTGGATCCGGTGCGCGACACCTTCCTTGGTGAGCGCCTCGGTGACGAGCGACTGGATCTGCGCGGATACGGCGTCGATCGTGTCGTAGGCCGCGTCGTCGAGGAGCCGCAGCTGGGCGAGGCCGGCGGCGGTCGCGACCGGGTTACCGGAGAGGGTGCCGGCCTGGTAGACGGGCCCGGCGGGGGCGAGGTGCGCCATGATGTCGGCGCGCCCGCCGAACGCGGCGGCGGGGAAACCGCCGCCCATGACCTTGCCGAAGGTCATGAGGTCGGGACGGACCCCGTCGATCCCGAACCACCCGGCCCTGCTGGTCCTGAACCCGGTCATGACCTCGTCGGAGATGAAGAGGGCGCCGTTCTTCGAGCAGGCGTCCTTGAGCCCCTGGTTGAACCCGGGCGTCGGCGGCACGACCCCCATGTTCCCGGGAGAAGCCTCGGTAATGACGCACGCGATCTCACCGGGATGCCGGTGGAAGGCCTCGTTGACGGCTTCGAGGTCGTTGTACGGCAGGACGATCGTGTCGCCGGCCTGGGCGCCGGTGACGCCGGGGGTGTCGGGCAGCGCGAAGGTGGCGACACCACTGCCCGCGGCGGCGAGAAGGGCATCGACGTGACCGTGGTAACACCCGGCGAACTTGATGACCTTGGGCCGCCCGGTGAACCCGCGGGCGAGCCGGATGGCGGACATGGTGGCCTCGGTCCCGCTGGAGACGAGCCGCACCTGCTGCACGGGCTCGACGCGGGCGACGATCTCCTCGGCGAGCGCGACCTCGCCCTCGCCGGGAGTGCCGAAGGAGGTGCCGCGCGAGACGGCGTCGTGGACGGCGGCGATCACGTCGGGCTGGGAGTGCCCGAGGATCATGGGACCCCAGGAGCAGACGAGGTCGACGTACTCGCGCCCGTCCGCGTCCGTCAGATAGGGACCCTTGCCGGAGACCATGAACCGGGGCGTGCCCCCGACGGCGCGGAAGGCGCGCACCGGGGAGTTCACGCCGCCCGGTGTGACGACCGACGCACGGTCGAAGAGAGCCTGCGAGACGGGTGCGTCGTATGGATAGGGCAGGGCGTGCGGCGCCCCGCTCGCCCCTCCGCTGGGCGTTTCGCTGGGCGTTCCGCTGGGCGTTTCGGTCATGACCTGCGACTTCTCCGGCTTCTCGGACTTCTCGGGATGAGCGGGGGCTCCGGTGACTCAGTGACCTCCTCAGGGTAGGCGGCGGGAGACCGGGCAGGGGCCCCCACCCGTCTGCGAGACTGGGACCTGATACACACAGACACACACAGCTCATGCGGGCGACGGTGTTCAGGGCTTGCGCAGATCCTGCGGACAGGTGTTTCAGCGCACGTTTCGGCGGGCGGCCGTGGGGGAGGTCACTGACACGATGATCGGGTTGCGCGGCGAGGGTCACGCGTCCTGGAAAAGCAGTCGGGTGGAGATATGCATCGCGGTGGCGGACTGGGCGAGGGGACTGACGACCTGGGTCCTCGGCGTGCCCGGCGGGGGAAGCACCGGCGCGACGAGGAGGAAGCCGCCGAGGCACGGCGAGGACCCAGGTCGTCAGTCCCCTCGCCC